>NZ_JAUMIO010000009.1:11852-125977 GCF_032905925.1 Pectobacterium sp. HCp5_1 | reverse complement strand
GCCCGAAGGTCCCCCTCTTTGCTCTTGCGAGGTTATGCGGTATTAGCTACCGTTTCCAGTAGTTATCCCCCTCCATCAGGCAGTTTCCCAGACATTACTCACCCGTCCGCCGCTCGTCACCCAAAGAGCAAGCTCTTCTGTGCTACCGCCCGACTTGCATGTGTTAGGCCTGCCGCCAGCGTTCAATCTGAGCCATGATCAAACTCTTCAATTTAAGATTTGTTTGATTTGCTGAACTCGTCAGCGATGCTCAAAGAATTAAAACTGTTTATTCGTAATGAATTTACTGTTGTTCACTCTTCAAGACTTTTTTATATCGTTAAGATACGGTCTTGTGAGTGCCCACACAGATTGTCTGATTAAATTGTTAAAGAGCAGTGCCACTTCATCGGTGGCGCGGGCTGCATATACTATGCTTTTCCGCTGTGAAGTCAAGTCATTACTGACTGCCTTCGTTGAATCTTTTTTCCTGTCACCGCAACTGCGTGTCGCTGTTGCCGTGTCAGTGGAGGCGCATTATAGGGACTTCTCGGCCACTGACAAGCGTTAAATGCAAAATAATTATCGTTTGTCTACTATTCACCCACAAGGCTATCAAAGTGGCAGTTTTTCCAGCGAATCGAAGCCATAACGCTGCAATATTGGCCACAGCGTGGCGACTTTAGGCGTAATCGCCAGGCAGTAAACCAGATTCTTATCTGTCGAAAGTGGCGGATTATCCAGATTAGCAATCAGCCATGCTGTTCTTTTAGCTATAGCAGCACCAGAATCGACAAGACGTGTACCATCTGGCAAGGCCATTTTCAGTTCTTCTGCCAATAATGGAAAATGCGTACACCCAAGCACGACCGTATCTGGCGGTTCCGGTAAACGCAGCCAAGGACGCAGAATCTTTTGCAATTCGGAAATGGAGATCGTCTCCCCTTGCAATTTCGCTTCTGCTAACTCGACCAGTTCTGACGATCCCAATGACAAAATCTGGCAATCCGTCGCAAAACGGGCAATCAGTTCGTGTGTATACGGACGTTGAACCGTTGCGCGCGTCGCCAATAGGCCGACAACGCCGTTGCGCGTCAGCTTAGCCGCAGGCTTCACCGCAGGGACAACGCCCACGACAGGGAAAGTAAAGCGCTCACGTAACGCAGGAAGGGAAATTGTACTCGCCGTATTGCAGGCGATTACAACCAATGTGAGCTGATGGCGTAGTTGAACTGCGTTAACAATCTCCACCACGCGCTCGATAATAAACTGCTGTGATTTCTCACCATACGGAAACGCTTCGTTATCGAATGCGTATATATAGTGAAGATCCGGCAAGAGCTGCCGGATTTCATCATAAACAGACAGCCCGCCTACGCCGGAATCGAAGACCAGAACCGTAGGACGGGATGGCAGGTTAGAAGGTATAGCTTCCTGTGAGATAGTATTCTCGCCCTGCCGTGCGGTAGCCATATGCCGTCTCATAATCTTTATCAAACAGGTTGGCGATTCTACCACGAACTGTCAGATGAGAGGTGATCGGATATGAGGCAGCGAGATCCCAAAGGCTTACGCCGCCTAATTTCACAGGCTGGAACGTGTTGTAGTCCGTGTCATAACGTTGTCCGAGATACTGGTAAGTCACCGACCAATCAATATCAGCCACCGTCCAATCCAACTGATACTTAACCTGCTGCTTGGCGCGACGTAGTAACACTTTATTCGTCTGGCTATTACGCGGGTCAAGGTAATCAAAAGAAACTGTGTGAGCCAGAGGACCAGTATCGAAAGATGCCGTTGCTTCAGCACCTTTGATACGCGCTTTTTGGATATTGCCGTAACGATTTGTTGAGTCAAAATTGATGAGGTTGTCAATGTCATTGCGATAGCCAGACAGCCTCCAGTTAACCGGGCCAGTCAAACCTTCGAAGCCGCCTTCCCACTGCTTACTTTCTTCTGGCTTAAGACTGAGGTTACCGTATTTTTCGCTGTAGACCTGATTCAGGTTCGGTGCTTTATAAGCAGTTCCATAAGAGGCAAAAATGCTGTACCCCTCAATAAACTCCCACGCAGCGCTCGATTGCCAAGTGTTATGCCAGCCAAAAACATTATTGTCATCGCCCCTAACAGCCCCTTCTAGCGTCACACTGCTTATTTTTTGTTGGGCGGTGGCGTAGATACCAGCGTTACGTTGCTCATGCCCAGCCGTTACGCGACCTGTACCTGGTTGTGATGTCTGTTTTTGCCAATCCACACCCGTGCTAACACTCCCCGCGCCAACAGCAAATGTATTGCCCCATTGCAAGTTATATTGTTTTACATCATCCAACGATGATGCAGGGCTATAACGCCCCTTAGCAGGATCAAAATTTAAATCTTTGGTGTGGCTATAACTGGCAACTAATTGGCTCGAATAAATATCTCGGTTAAATTGCAAACCTGCATCCCACGTTTGACTATAAAGCTGCCGAATACTTGGTGTACCCAAAAAAACCCACGTTACGTCCTCAAGGGCATCATAACCATCATAATCGGTTCGATTATCAAAACCATATCCACGCACGAAACCACTAAATTCATCATTGAACTGCTGCTTTACAGCACCATAGATGGATTTACTCATGAATCCATCACGATCTGGCTGACGCGGCGCATCAGCAGCAGCGACATCAAATCCTTTGGTATAGGTGTAATTACCCGCTAACGTGACTGTTGTGCCACTATCCAAAGTCTGTTGGGTTGCCAAATCATAAGCTTGGTAGCCTTTTGAGCCAACACCAGCAACCAATGTTGTGCCATTTTTCTCTCTGGTGGTAATGATGTTTACAACACCACCAATAGCATCAGAACCATAGACCGCAGAACGTGCACCACGGATATATTCTATCTTTTGAACCAAAGAAAGAGGAATCTGGCTGAGGTCGGAAGAACCGCTAATACCAGCTTGATTCAAACGAATGCCATCTATCAAAATAAGAACATGTCTGCTCTCAGAACCTCTAATGCGTAATGCGCTTTGTTGTCCCAATCCACCACTCTGTTCAATATCTACACCCGGCAAGCGGCGCATAACATCAGCCACACTTTTTGCTTGCCAACGGTCAATATCTCCCCTTGTCACTACAGTAGTAGGTGCCAGCACCGAAGAAACCGGCTGTGCGAAACGATTTGCTGTGACTACCATGTCATCGGCATTTTTTTCCGATGGCGAATTTGGAGATGAACTGTTTTCCTGCGCCCAGCCAGAAAATGCCGTGACAGAAAGCGCCGTCAGCAGCGAAATTTTTTTAATCATTGTTAAAGCATCCGAGAAATAATAAGGATGCCGCAGGCTCTGTTAATAGCACGCGATATGCAGAACCAATTGCGACGTATTCCGGCAGGTCTTCGGGCTTGGATGCCGTTGTCCCACAAATCGTCAACGACGGTAGGGGATACAACGAAAGCGATGACTTCCCATCCTCAAAAGTTGAAGACAGTGTCTGCATAATAATGCTATCGCCGGGGCATTCCTTACCGCTGCGCGTCAGCTCCAGATTTACACTGGATTCCCTTTTAACTTGTGGTACAAGGCCGGACGCTCATCCTACAATCGCGAATTGTGGAAGTCTAGACTTCTATATCACTACAGGATAATCACGTAACAAAACTGGACTTCCTGGCCGGATTCCCTACAATTCCCGGCCAATAACACCCTTTTAGACGCTGTTGACGAGAAAACCATGACGCCAGAAATCCTGCCCATCGAACAATACGACGACCAGCTTGCAGAGAAAACCGAGCGTCTGCGTGGGATGATGGCACCGTTCAATGCACCGGAGCCTGTCGTCTTCCGTTCTCCCGTCAGTCACTATCGGATGCGTGCTGAATTCCGTATCTGGCATGATGGTGACGAGCTTTATCACATCATGTTTGACCAGCAAACCAAACAGCGCATTCGGGTTGATCGCTTTCCGGCTGCCAGTGAACTGATCAACCGCCTGATGCCAGAGCTGCTTGCCGCCATTCAGCCCGATTCCGTCCTGCGCCGCAAACTGTTCCAGATAGACTACCTGTCCACCCTGAGCGGCGAAGTGATCGTTTCACTGCTGTATCACCGCGCACTGGATGAGGAATGGCAGGAGCATGCCCGTGCGCTGCGCGATAGCCTAACGGCGCAGGGGTTCCGTCTACAACTGATCGGTCGCGCGACGAAAACCAAAATCTGCCTCGATCGCGATTATGTCGATGAATGCCTGCCGGTTGCAGGTCGGGATATGATTTACCGACAGGTAGAAAACAGCTTCACGCAGCCGAATGCCGCAATCAATATTCAGATGCTGGAATGGGCGCTGGATGCGACAGCGGGATCGACAGGAGATTTACTGGAGCTGTATTGCGGCAACGGCAATTTTTCACTCGCGCTGGCAAGAAATTTCGAACGCGTACTGGCGACGGAGATCGCCAAGCCCTCCGTCGCGGCGGCACAGTATAATATCGCGGCGAACCAGATAGAGAACGTGCAGATTATCCGTATGGCAGCGGAAGAATTTACTCAGGCTATGCAGGGCGTACGCCAGTTTAACCGCTTACAGGGTATCGATCTGACGAGCTACCAGTGCGAGACCATTTTTGTTGACCCGCCGCGCAGCGGACTGGATGACGAAACGGTGAAACTGGTGCAGGCGTATCCGCGCATTCTTTATATTTCCTGCAACCCGGAAACGCTGAGCAACAACCTGCAAACGCTCTCGGAAACCCACGACATTCGCCGTCTGGCGCTGTTCGATCAATTCCCTTACACCCACCATATGGAGTGTGGCGTGCTGTTGGAAAAGCGTCAGTAACAGCACACAACCTGGCGGGTCACCCCCGCCAGAATGCACCCGCTACAGCGTCTCGTTCTCTTCTGCGGATACAGAATCCGTTTCTTTTCTGCGGCGCAGCTTCAGACCAATCCAGAAAACCAACACCACACACAGGATTGAAGGAATAAAGTTCGATCCTATGGCAGGATATTCAACGCGCACGATGGCACTGTAAATCAATAATCCCAGCAGAAAACTAGCCGCCGCCAGCATCGGAATGCCTTCCGGCATACTGTGGTGCAAATAACGTTGATGCAGGCAATAAATGGACAATACCAGCGCAATCAGGGGAAAAATCGAGAACGGAACAATACTGCTGAACAGAGCGGCGAATGCGCCATTGGCGGATAAGCCCGCAATCAACGCCAGCACCAGCGTACCTTTTTCTTGGTGAGGTTTTTCTGTCATGGATTCTCCCTTTTCATGTTGTTGGTATAGAGGATTTATGGCACGGTAAAGCTACTATCGTGTTCTTTTCTGTACCAGTAATAAGCACCTTTGGCGATCATCCGCAGTTGCAGTACTAACCGCTCTTCTAGCTGTTTACGCTGTTCCAGGGAAACATCCAGGGCTTCTGCCCCCGCGCTGAAAACAATGGTCACCATCGCTTCCGACTGCGCCTCCGCGAAACTGCGGGGAATATGGTTTTCCACCTCAAGATAATCCGCCAGCTCAGCGATAAAATGCTGAATCTCCCGTGCGACCGCCGCACGGAATGCCGCCGACGTCCCTGAGCGCTCACGCAGCAAGAGCCGGAACGCATTAGGATTATTGCCGATAAATTCCATGAAGGTGGCAACCGACGTCCTGATTACGCTACCCGTCTTCGCAATACGCTGCCGGGCCTGTCGCATTAACTGACGCAGCATCAGCCCGCTTTCGTCAACCATTGTCAGCCCCAGCTCATCCACGTCACGAAAATGACGATAGAAAGACGTCGGCGCGATACCCGCTTCTCGGGCAACTTCACGCAGACTCAGGCTGGCAAAACTGCGTTCAGCGCTTAACTGGCTAAATGCAGCTTCAATAAGGGAACGACGAGTCCGTTCTTTTTGTTGTGCTCTGACACCCATTATGCTGCCCAAATGATCTACTCCCCTTTCCAGAGGGGCACTATAGCAAACTTTATTGTCCGCAGAATGCGACAAAGTTTGCCATATTAAGAATGTGAGAATCTGTTTCCATAGTAAAGGCAGGGATGATTGGGTTCTGCCGCAGTCGATGTTACAATGCACAATGTTACAGTCGCGTTATTAATTTGTATAAAAACAGGTTTAACCTACCATGACTCTACAACATCAATTCGATTACGATGCCATCGTTATTGGTTCCGGTCCCGGCGGTGAAGGTGCAGCAATGGGATTGGCCAAGCACGGCGCCAAAATTGCGGTGATTGAACGTCACTACAATGTCGGCGGCGGCTGTACCCACTGGGGTACGATTCCTTCCAAAGCCCTCCGCCACGCCGTCAGCCGTATTATCGAGTTCAATCAAAACCCTCTCTACAGTGACAACTCCCGCATTATCCGCTCCTCATTTTCCGACATCCTGCGCCACGCCGACAGCGTCATTGGTCAGCAAACCCGTATGCGACAAGGATTTTATGAGCGTAACCAGTGCGAGTTGTTTTCCGGTGAAGCCAGCTTCATCGATGCACATACGATTGCCGTTCACTACCCAGACAATACCCATGAAACGCTGACCGCCGCGAATATCATTATCGCGACCGGTTCACGTCCGTATCATCCGGCAGAAGTCGACTTTAATCACCCACGAATTTACGACAGCGACTCGATTCTGCAACTCGACCACGAGCCTCAACACGTCATCATTTACGGCGCGGGCGTTATCGGCTGCGAATATGCCTCTATCTTTCGCGGCCTGAGCGTTAAGGTCGATTTAATCAATACCCGCGATAGGCTGCTGGCCTTTCTCGATCAGGAAATGTCGGATGCCCTGTCCTACCATTTCTGGAACAACGGCGTGGTGATTCGCCACAACGAAGAGTTCGAGAGTATTGAAGGGCTGTCTGACGGCGTTATCGTTAATCTGAAGTCAGGCAAAAAGATGAAGGCAGACTGCCTGCTTTATGCCAACGGGCGCACTGGTAACACGGAAACGCTGGGGCTAGAGAATATCGGCCTGAGCACTGACAGCCGCGGGCAGCTCAAGGTCAACAGCATGTACCAGACGGCGCTGGCGCATATTTATGCCATCGGCGATGTCATTGGCTATCCTAGCCTGGCATCAGCGGCGTACGATCAGGGTCGACTCGCCGCACAGGCAATCATCAAAGGTGATGCCAGCGCGCATCTGATCGAAGATATCCCAACCGGCATTTATACCATCCCGGAAATCAGCTCCGTGGGGAAAACCGAGCAAGAGCTCACCGCGATGAAAGTGCCTTATGAAGTCGGACGGGCGCAGTTCAAACATCTGGCACGCGCGCAGATTGTTGGGATGAATGTGGGGAGTTTGAAGATTCTGTTTCATCGTGAAACGAAACAGATTCTGGGTATTCACTGCTTTGGTGAGCGCGCTGCTGAGATTATCCACATCGGGCAGGCCATCATGGAACAGAAAGGTGAAGGCAATACTATCGAATATTTCGTTAATACTACCTTCAACTATCCAACCATGGCAGAAGCGTACCGTGTAGCCGCACTGAACGGGCTTAACCGCTTATTTTGACAGGTTTTCCATATAGCCCTGCATATGCTCGCGGATGGTATCAGCAAGTTGCTCATAGCGTCCGCGCAGTGGTGAACCGGGGCGATACACCAGCGCGATAGTGCGCTTGGGCTCCGGTTTATAACATGTTAAATAGCAGACGCCGTCACGTTCGCGCTCACGCGGAACCGACAACGCCGGCAGCAGCGTAATACCGCTTCCAGCTGCGACCATGTTGCGCAGTGTCTCCAGACTGGTCGCTCGGAAATGCGTATCTTCATCCGCCCCCGCCTGAAAACAGAAGCCCATGGCCTGATCGCGCAGGCAGTGGCCGTCTTCCAGCATCAGCAGTTTTTCACCCGCCAGATCGGACATCGCCACACGTTCACGGTTCGCCCAAGGGTGATCCTGATAAATAGCCAGCTTCATCGGCTCGTCGAAGAGAGGGACCTCGATAAAGGCTTCGGACTCTTTCACCATCGCCAGAATGGCGCAGTCCAGTTTGCCGCTGTCCAACTGGGCCAGCAACTGATGGGTTTGCGCTTCATGCAGATACATTTCGAGTTTGGGAAACGTGCGATGCAGCATCGGAATGATTTGTGGCAGCAGATAAGGCCCCACGGTAGGGATCAGGCCAATGTGCAGCGGCCCAGACATGGTTTCCCCCTGCTGGCTCGCCATCTCTTTTAATACTTTAACCTCACGTAATACCGTTCGTGCCTGCTCGACCAGCAGCAGCCCCGCTTGCGTAAACAAGACCTTACGACTGGTTCGTTCCAGCAGCATCACACCGAGTTCATCTTCCAGTTTACGAATCTGTCCACTGAGTGTTGGCTGACTCACATGGCAGGAATCTGCCGCACGCCGAAAGTGACGATGTTCTGCCAGCGCGACAAGATACTCTAAGTCCCGAATATTCATTATTATTCTCCTTATCATGATAGCTAACAGCGATAGATAGGATATCAATGAACGATAATCCCTATCAACATCCAAAATGAATAATATATCCCACCAAAGCGTATCTATTGATTTCTACAGGAATAAAACAATATTTTTACGATTTCGGCACCGCATGGGTAGACCTACCAGCTTTCAGCCACGCTATAACAAGCAGACTGACATCTTCAAGCGATTTGGCAGCGACAGCATTTTGTGTGCATCGGGCAACAATACCCTTGCGAACGATGTCTGGAAAGCTGACCAGCGGCAAAGCAATAAAAGCATCAAAACAAGTGAATAGAAAACAGGATTGAATATTCAGAGGGGATAGTTAATCACGTCGCCGCGTGACCATCATACGGTGCTGAGAAGGAGGAATGATTAGTAATAAAAACGGGCGGTAATAGCGAACATTGGAGAGGCGTATTGACCACGACAGTGACGCTCAGCCGTGCCGTGCGAATAGGAATCTCATCCCTGAGACTCCTCCTTTTCAGAGCCGCAGTAAGTGACGTTGAAAGGTATTCCAACCCCGTTACTCTTCGTCACCGCGCTGCGGCCTCTTTCTTCCTGAAATATTGCGTGTCGCCTCAGCGTGCCACATCAGGGCGGACGCCCAGCGTATGGCAAATCGCATAGCTCAGCTCCGCGCGGTTCAGCGTATAGAAATGGAAATCTTTTACGCCTTCACGACTGAGAATTTTCACCATATCCATGGCGATAGACGCACCCACCATTTTGCGGGTTTCTGGATCGTTATCCAGGCCGTCAAACATGGTCGTCATCCAGTTCGGTACACGGACATTGGTCATCGTGGCAAATTTTTGCAACTGCTTGAAGTTCGACACTGGCAGAATGCCCGGCACAATTTCTACATCGATGCCCGTCGCCACGCAGCGGTCACGGAACCGCAGATAGCTTTCCACGTCGAAAAAGAACTGCGTGATAGCGCGATTCGCGCCAGCATCAATCTTGTGTTTCAGGTTAATCAGGTCAGCCTGGGCGCTTTTCGCTTCAGGGTGTACTTCAGGATAGGCGGCAACCGAAATATCGAAATCACCGACCTCTTTCAGCAGCGAAACCAGATCCGCCGCATACATGTCCGGTTTGCCACCTTCTGGAGGCAAGTCGCCGCGCAGCGCGACAATATGGCGGATACCGCTCTGCCAGTAATCCTGCGCGATGTCGCGCAGTTGCTCACGCGAGGCATCAATACAGGTCAGGTGAGGTGCCGCTTCCAGACCGGTACGTTCTTTAATCGTTTTGATAATGCTGTGAGTACGGTCACGCTCGCCAGAATTCGCCCCGTAGGTCACGGAAACAAACTTGGGCTTCAGGCTGCTCAGTCGATCGATAGAGCTCCACAGGGTGTCTTCCATCTCGCTGGTACGCGGCGGGAAAAATTCGAATGACACATTAATGCGCCCCTGTAATTCCGCCAGACTTTGATTCAGCGCTTCCCGCTGGTTTGCGTGAAAAAAGCTCATACCTGCTACCCCGTTGACCGTGACTGTTATTATCATTCGCTACACGTCTATACGTTTAGACGGCTATATAGAAAATGACGTAATCCGCTTAAAGAGTCAACGTTTTTCAGCACGACAAACCGTGATGATTGCTCACGCTAAATGAAAAAAGTTCATGATGGATCAGGCGTGGTGACTTTTATACGCAAACGCAGAGATGTCGTGGGTTTTACCGTTATCAGGCGTAAAAAATTATGCTGAGGAGATAGCAGGCTTAGGATGAGCCGCAGGGACGCGGCTCAAGCTTGCGCCACGTCGGGAACGTGTCGCAAGCGGTCCGTTAAGCCTGATACCGACGAAGGCATCGCGCAGCGACATAATTCACGCCGGAAAGCCAGGGGTCACGGGGCGCGCGGCGCTGAGCCGCCCCGTGTCGGGCGTGTGCTACGAGGTAGCATGAAAATGACGGGATTGTGACGCACGAAACCATCTCTCAGGCTACGTAAACGCAAGGGGATACGCCGTCAGCCACAGGGAAAATCGTGAAAATGTACGGTATGCCCTTCTTCCGTCGTCAGAAAAATGGCGTACTGCGGGGCTTCCAGACTAACCTCAAATCCCGGAGCGAAACGCAGCGCGGACTGGTGATTGGTGCCGCGTATCGTGCTGAATGATATTCCTCGCCAGTTGCCACTAGCAGGCCGATGCACGTGCCCTGCGGAAATATGCCGCACATTGCCGAAACGGTGACACACCTGATACAGCGCATCTGCTGCCTCGGGGGCTAATCGAACGTTATCCAGCGCCGGAAGCCCGATCGACATCGGAGGATGATGCAGGAACAGAAACACATTCTTGCCTTCCGCAGCCTGAAGCTGTTGCTCCAGCCATGCCAGCCGCGTGGAACACAGCGTTCCGGCAACGTCACCGGCCTGCAACGAGTCCAGCAGAATGACGCAATCATCTCCCACGGACGTCACGTTCTGCACAAAACCGTTTTCATCCGCCAGCGTCGGGAACTGGACCAAAAACGTCTCCCGGTCGTCGTGATTCCCCATCGTCACACGCCAGGGAAGCTGGAGTTCAGCCAGCACCGAGGCCAGAAATGCATAGGATGCCGCACTGCCGTCATCGGACAGATCGCCGGAGATGACCACCAGATCGGCATCGCGATGGTGTGCGTTGATATCGGCAATCGCCGCTTTCAGTTGCTGTTCCGGGTCGCGGCCATGCACGTTGCCGCCTTGTGCGGTCAGATGGAGGTCGGAAAGTTGAATCAGTTTCATATTATCCTCGGTTTTCACTATCCACGCGCTATCGCCTGCCAATACCGTTACGCCGACTGGCGACGGATTAGCGGGGCGGCCACTTTCGCTCGACACGCGGGTTCTTGTACCTGAGACTGGCGTCGATCGAGCAACGCCAACGCCTGTGCCGCCATCGTGGCGGGATCCTGACGAAATGTCGTCAACGCATAGGCATCCCACCCTGCGGCCGGAATATCATCAAATCCGATAACCATGAGATCCTGCGGAACGGCTAGCCCACACTGCTTTGCGTGGTCGATCACGCCGAACGCCACTAAATCGTTAACGCAGAACACCGCATCTGGCCTGGCGGCTGCGGGAAGTGAAAAGAGCATCTGTCCCACCGCCAGCCCGTCGTCATAATCCGTATCATCACCGCGCACCACGACCACGGGTAGCCCTAACAAATGCGCCTCTTCACAAAACGCCTGTTCACGTTCGATGATATTGGGCGTTGCCGATGCCGCTCCGGCCAGAGCCAGACGCGTTCTGCCCGATGAGGCAAACAGCCGCGCCGCCATACGCGCAGCGGTGTCATTATCAATGTGTACGCTGTCACACACCGGTTCGTGCCGCCCGATGACAATCAGCGGCTGGCCGTTTAACTGCGCCAGCTCGACAAATTCTTTCGGCGGCGAGCCGGAAAGCACAATCGTCGCTTCTGCACGGTGACCAAACAGAATCGAACGCGCGGCGGCCATCGCTTCCCGCACATGACCGGTATTGATGAGCACAGGAATCGAGCCGCGTTGGATTAACGCCTGCGACAGTTCTGCAACCAAGTTGGCACGAAACCCGACCTCGGGATGCGTCACCACCAGCCCAACCAGACGGCTGCTGTTCGCCAGCAGGCCGCGTGCCAGATCGTTAACCTGATAGCCCAACTCCTGCGCCGCCGTCATGACTTTGGCATAGGTGGCAGCCGACACGCTGGCGCCGGGGGTAAAACTGCGGGACACCGCCGAGCGTGATACGCCAGCCCGACGAGCAACATCCTGTGCGCTAACGTAGCCCTGTTTACCTGCCGTCATTTTCCTATCCTTGCCATTACGTCGGCTTTCAAAAAACGTTCCACCACCAGCATGAACAGCACAGAAGGAATCAGCAGCACCAGCGCAGTAATGGAAGCGATCTGATAGTTACCGCCCGCCCCCGCGGTATAGAGCAGCAGCGGCATCATCTGCACATCTGGTGCTCCCACGAAATAGCTGCCGGTAAACTCATCCAGCGATTCGAGAAAAACAAAGATGGCGGATGCCATCAGCCCCGGCATAGCCAGCGGCAAAGTGATATCGACAAAAGCACGCCACGGCCCAGCACCAATTGAACGCGCCGCCTGCTCCATTTCACGCCCCACCGCCGAGAACGCCGCCGAGGCAATCCAGACCGCAAATACCAGCCCGTGAACCGTGTGAACCAGCACAACGCCCAGCAGCGTGCCGTTCAGCCCCCACTGATAAAACAGGCGAGCGATATTGACGTACACCGTCAGATTCGGAAATGCCTGCGGGATCAGGAAAACCAGCAGTATCAATCCGCGAGCAGGCAGCGGCAGACGTGCCAGCGCATATCCCGCCGGAATCGCCAGCGACAACGAGGCCAGCACGGTGAACACCGCCACCAGTACGCTATTCCCCAGGGCTTCCCAGGCTACCCCGCGCGGTGAAAACACCCGCTTCCAGAAGGCAAAGCCCCAGTCATTGGGCAGCAGATGGGGATAGAACCATTTTTCCGCCACCGACCACAGCAGGAGGTTAGCCAATGGCCCAAAGATCAAGAAGATCAGCGTCCCCAGAATCAGCATTCTTGGGATCCACCACAGTACGTTCTTCATGCTTTATCCCTCATGTTCAGGCGGAGATAAATCACGGCAAACAGGCCGGTCATCAGCAGGGAAATCACCCCCAACGCATTCGCCACGCCATAATCACCGTAGGCGTTAATGCGGAAGGCAATGTTGGCGGTTAGCATCGTCGGCGACTGGGCATTGATCATCATCGGTACGGACAGCACCGACATCATGGTGACGAAAGAGAGAATGAGCCCGGTGAGCAGCGTTTGCCCAACCTGAGGCACCACAATTTCACACAGAATACGCAAGCGCGACGCACCTAAGTTACGGGCGGATTCGATCATCGTGCGATCCAGCGATGCCATCGCACCGGCGACCAGCAGCGCCACAAACGGCGTCTGTTTCCAGACGAAGGCAAACACGATACCGCGCCAGTCCAGCCAGTTGCTGGCGCTGGCCATATCGACAATACCGAGCGTATCCAGTGCGCCATTCAACCAGCCGTTCTTGGCCAGAAACGTGCGTAAAATTTGCCCGGTCACGATAAACGGGATAAACAGCGGCCAGCGATAGACCCAGCGCAACAGCGCCACCATGCGCGGGCTTTCCCCCAACGTCAGGTAGCCGCCGATCGTGACGGACAGCAGACCAATCAGCAGCGTCGCGAGGCTCACAATCAGTAAGGTAAACAGGATATCGGGCAGATAGAGCGTCAATGCGGTGACAAAATTATCAACACCCACACCATTCTGACTGACAAAAGCGCCCCCAACCGACAGCCCCAGCGGCGTGATAAAACAGACAGCCACCACCGCCAGCGCGGGTAGCACAAGCGCGATACCCGCCAGTCGGGAAGAGAATTGGGATACTTGCAACATGAATGTCTCCGCGCTCTGGCTTCATTCCGCCAGAGCGCATGTGGTACTAAGGGTATAAAAATTTAGGGAATGATTACTTCGCCATCGCTTGCTCATAGGCGTTCAGAATCGCAGTGTGGTAAGGCGCGATAGGGAACGTCTTGCCTTTGCTCGCCAGTTCATCAGGCGTTACGTCCGTGAAAAGACGCTGCCAGACAGCGGGCTTCAGCTCGGCCTGAACGTACTTGGCATCGATCCCCGGATACCAGTTAAAGCGTTCCACAATCCCTTCGGCCTGTACTTTGGCGCTGGTTGCCAGTTCGACAAACTGTTTAGCCAGTTCGCGGTTCGGAGCCTGCGCGGGGATGACATAGTGCATCGGTTGCCCTGGCATACCGGGCGCAGGAAGCAGCAATTTGAAATTGTCCGGCAGTTGTCCACTCGCTTTCCAGGAATAGAACATATCGACCCATACCGGCCCCATCGCGATTTCACCGCGGCTCAGCATGTCGAGCGTGCCAGCATTGCCCGGCGTCAGCGTCACGTTCTTGTTAAAGGCTTTCAGGCGCTCAAACGCCGGTTGCCATTTCTTCGCTTCTGCCTCATCAAATGGTCCGTTCATCAGCTTCTGGGCATCGCCGCCGTAAGCGTAAATCCAACCCATGACGAAGCTCACGCCCGATGCGCCGCCCTTAATGCCGTTGTAGCCGAACATCTTCGGATTCGCGGCAGCCCACTGCTGGATTTCGTCATAGCTTTTAGGCGGATTCGCTACCATGCCGGGGTTATAGGCCAGCGCCGTCTGGCTGCTGAACATCGGCATGACGTAGCCTTTCACATCTGTGCCCATGGCTTTATCCGCAGCGGCCATGCTGACCAGCTTGCCACTGGCGATATCATCGCGATATTTCAGCAGGTCGCCCTTTTGCACCATCGGGCCGACAAATTTCTCGTGCACAACCGCCACATCGGTGTCCCAGACTTTGGCTCCGGCGGCCTGCTGTGCATTGAAACGCTCAAGAATCTTCTGCGACCCCGCATCACCCGGTCCGGTGCCGACGGCACGTACTTTTACGCCGGGATGCTGTTTCTCAAACAGCGGCCCCAGATATTCATTGACATAGTCGACCATGTTTTGGTCACCCGCCGTCAACACGGTTAATTCCTGTGCCTGTACCGCCGCCAGCGGCGTACTCATCATCAGCGTTGCAGCAAAAATGCGTTTCATCTCATTTGTCTCCAATTCAGGATCAGGCCGTCAGGCCGGGAAGCGGGGAATAACGTGAAGTGGTATCCGGTATCGCCGTCGAAGATGTCATATCTTCTGCCAGCGGGAAAAGAAACAGCGCCTCGGCAGGGATCTGCACCGCAACCCGCTGCCCGATGGCATAGGGGTGCGACGCATGAACCTGTATCCGCCAAGTGCCGCTGGAAATCGTATGCAGCCAGTATCCGCCAGGGTAGCTTTGTGCCTGTACCGTGCCGTAGCGCATCAACATGCCGGGCTGGATAAGCGGGACGTTCGCCGCATCGTAAAGGCGAGCGGCTTCCGCACGAAAACGTGCTTCTATCCCACCGGGCGGTAGCGACGTATTCGCTGGCACCAGCGAATGACTCTCGGCATCACCGGGAATCATCAGCGTCTCGCCGTCATAGCGCGCTTCCAACACAAGCCGATTTTCCGCGCCCATAAACGCCGCGACAAACGAACTGGCAGGATGGTGATACACCTCTTGCGGGCTGCCCGCCTGCATGATCCGACCCTGATTCAAAATCACGATGCGGTCCGCCATCACCATCGCTTCTTCGCGATCGTGCGTTACGTGGATCGCGGTCAATCCCAGCCGCTGTTGCAGCGCACGGATCTCGTCACGCAGTTGCAGGCGGATACGTGCATCCAGATTGGAGAGCGGTTCATCCAGCAGCAGAATATCGGGTCGTACCGCCAGTGCGCGGCCCAAGGCGACACGCTGACGCTGTCCACCGGACAGTTCCGCAGGTTTACGGGTGCTCAGGCCCGTCAAACCGAGCATGGTTTCCAGTTCCGCCACACGGTTGGCAATCTCCGCACGCGGGACGCGGCGCAAACGCAGTCCATAGGCAATATGCTGTGCCACCGTCATATGCGGCCACAGCGCGTAGCTCTGAAATACCAGCGCCATTCCGCGTTTCTCCGGCGGTGCTTGCGTCATATCCTGCCCGTTAACGCGAATCGCCCCCGCTCGCGGTGACGAGAACCCAGCGACCGTACGCAGTAACGTCGTCTTGCCGCACCCTGACGACCCGAGCAACGCCACGAATTCGCCCTGCGCAATCTCCAGATGGATATCGTTCAATACGGCGGTCGTGCCGTATCCAACATGTAGGTGGTCGATGACAATATGCGGTGATGCCGCAGAGGAAGTTGTTTTTTGCACAGCTGTGCATTCCACGATAATCAAACAATGCACTGATTGTGCGGTGACATCGTGTCAGTGGCGTGTTGTCACCGTGACATTTCAATGACACGACTAGTGGGGAATATGGGGAAATACTCTTAACGCTCGCCTTATATAAGTGCGCGAAAGCTCTGCTGAGTTTGCCATTATCCGGCGTAAAAAATTATGCTGAAGAGATAGCAGGCTTAGGATGAGCCGCAGGGAAGCGGCTCAAGCTTGCGCCACGTAGGGAACGTGTCGCAAGCGGTCCGTTAAGCCGGATATCGAAGAAGGCACCGCGTCAGCGGCATAATTTGCGCCGGAAAGCCAGGGGTCACGGGGCGAGCGGCGCGTGAGCCGCCCCGTGTCGGGCGTTTGCTACGAGGTAGCATGAAAATGGCGGGGTTGTGGCGCACGAAACCGTCTCTTGGTCTGCATAAAAGTATGACTAAGAGACGGCCAACGGTATGTCGCGCTGACAACAGGTTCTACAGTAACTGCGCCAAACGGTTCAGGTCAGACTGAAGCGCACCGGCGGTGACATCGCGCCCCGCGCCCGGCCCACGGATAACCAGCGGGTTATCCCGATACCAGCGGCTTTCAATCGCAAACACGTTATCACCCGGCAGCAGCGAGGCCAGCGGATGATCGGGACGGACGGCTTCAACACCCACGCGCGCTTTACCATTGCTGTCAAAGCGTGCGACGTGACGCAGAACCAGACCCATTTCCTGCGCGGCTTCCAGACGACGCAGCATCTGCTCGTTCAGCGAATCGCCGTTCTCGAAGAAGTAATCGACAGAACCCTGCTCACAGCCCGGCGGCACCAGCGACTCAACCCGAACCTGACTAGGCTCGATGTCATAGCCCGCTTCACGCGCCAGAATCACCAGCTTACGCATGACATCCTGACCAGAGAGGTCAACACGCGGATCCGGCTCGGTCAGCCCCTGCTGGCAAGCCTGATCGACCAGTTCGGTGAACGGCACGGTGCCGTCAAACTGCAAGAACAGCCAGGAAAGCGTGCCGGAGAAAATCCCGCTAATCGCCAGAATACTGTCGCCGCTTTCTCGTAGATCGCGTACCGCAAAGTTGACCGGCAACCCTGCGCCGACGGTCGAGTTATACAACCAGTGACGATCCGTTTTCGCGAACGCGTCGCGAATCTGGCGATAGTTATTGCCGCCTGATGCACCCGCCAGTTTGTTAGCGCTGATGACATGGAAACCGTAGCTGGCGAAATCCAGATACAGATCGGCGACCGACTCACTGGCGGTGACGTCCAGCACCACCAAATCATCGAAGGGGTGCGCACGCATCCACAGGAACAGATCTTCACCATCCCGCTCTTGCGCTTCACTTTCGAAGAAGGCCAACGCACGGCTGGCATCCAGTCCGTCATAGTTCAACAGGCTGCGCGTACTGTCCACCACACCGGCCAGTACAAACTCAAAACCGGTACGTGCAGACAGATTGCTCTGCTCACGCGCAAACAGCTCCAGCCAGCGTGAACCAATATTTCCTTTGCCGAACAGCACCAGACCGATACGTTTTTCTGCCCGGAACAGCGAATGGTGCAGCCCGCGAATCAGATGCTCTGTCGGGCCGACACGCAGCACCGCCACCAGGCTGATGCCATCATCGGCCTGACGGACAAATTCAATCGGCTGATCTTTCAACTGCTGATAGAAGCGGTGGCTGTGCAGCGGATTTTTACCCACGCCTGCACCGACCATCGCGACCATCGCCAGCCCGTCACGCTGATTGAGTTCAACGGGTAACGCAGCCTGTGCCAGCAGTTGCAGCGCGCTATCCACCACTTCGGAGGTGTAGCACAGTTGCAGCAGGTTACGATCCTGATGAACGCCGATCGCCAGCGGTTTCAGCTGCGCACGATTCAGAAGCTGTTCGACTTCTTTTTGCAGCAGCACAAAATCGTGTTCAGAAGGAACCTGAACTTCAATCAGGCACACGTCATCATGGCTGGTGACAATTTTGGCACCTGTACCCGAGGCCAGTACGCGTTCAATACGCGTCGACCCTTGTTCAGGCTGATAGCTGCAACGCAGTTGCAGGTCGATATCGCTGCCGGAAACGGGCTGTAAGGTACGCGTATGTAATACCGGTGCCGCCAGACGTGCCAGTTCACTGGCTTCATCTAGCCGCAGCAGTGGCAACAGGCAGGCGTCTTTCACTTTACGCGGATCGGCACTATATACCCCGGCGACGTCGCTCCAGATGGTCACGCGTTCAACACCCGCCAACGCACCAATTTGTGTGGCGGAATAGTCACTGCCGTTTCGCCCCAGCAGCACCGTTTCGCCTGCATCATTGCGGCAGATAAAACCCGTTACCACTAAACGCTGACCTGCGTGTTGCGTCAGATATTGCTGCAACAGCGGCCAGGAACGGCCTTCATCCACCTGCGGCTGCGCGGCACGTTCTGCGCAGAGAAAATCACGTGCATCCAGCCACGCTGCATTCATATCCAGATGATTCAACACGGCAGACATCAGGCGAGCCGACCAGATTTCACCGTGCCCAACCACTTCGGCATAGACGGCATCCGTCAGCTTGCCATCCAGCAGCGCAGCCAAACGCTCCAGATCGCGAATAAACTGAGCGGTCAGCGTCTCTGCCTCTTGCGCAGGCAGAAGCCCGGCAATCAGTTCACTGTGGTAGCGGCGTAATGCCTGCTGAACCTGATGCGCCGACAGACGGTCGCTCTGGCTCAGTTTCAACCAGCTAATCAGCTGGTTTGTGGTACTGCCTGCGGCAGATACCACCATCAAATCACCGGGGTGGCTATACTCCGCCATAATACCGGCTACGCGTAGGTAACACTTCACATCGGCCAGACTGCTACCGCCAAATTTATGCAGCTGTCGGCCTGTTACCGATGGCGCTACTCCTAATGCACTCATTCTTACCTCTTGGCTGCGGCTTGAAACGCACGATCCAGATCGGCAACCAGATCATCGCCGTCTTCAATGCCGGTGGAAATACGCAGTAATGTTTCAGAGATACCCGCCGCGGCACGCGCTTCTGGTGCCATGCCAGCATGCGTCATTGTTGCCGCATGAGAGATGAGGCTTTCGACTCCGCCCAGCGATTCCGCCAATGTGAACAGCTCCAGCGATGCCAGAAAACGCCGCAGGGTATCTTCATCACCATCCAGCTCAAAACTTAGCATAGCGCCAAAGCCAGATTGTTGACGGCGGGCAATATCATGGCCGGGATTGTTCGGCAATGAAGGATGGTACAGCGCCTTCACCAACGGCTGCGTCTGTAAGAATTCAACGATTTGTTGCGCATTACGCTGCGCGGCTGCCATGCGCGGTGCCAGAGTACGCAGGCCGCGTAGTAGCAGATAGCTGTCAAACGCCGCGCCTGTGACGCCGATGTTGTTCGCCCACCAGGCCAGTTCAGTAATGGTATCGGCATCTCTGGCGATCACTGCACCCGCCACTACGTCAGAGTGACCATTCAGGTACTTGGTACAGGAATGCACCACCAGATCGGCACCCAGCTCCAGCGGCTTCTGCAGCGCCGGGCTCAGGAAGGTGTTATCTACCACGCTAACCGCGCCCGCTTCCCGTGCAGCCTGACAAATCGCGGCAATATCCACGACGCGCAGCAGCGGATTGCTCGGGCTTTCCACCAGCACCAGCTTCGGCTTTTCTGCCAACGCCGCGTTGAGCGCATCGGTATCACTTTGATCGACAAATTTGACGCGAAATGCGCCGCGCTTGCTCAGGCTGTCAAACAAACGATAGCTGCCGCCATAGCAATCATGCGGTGCCACCAGCAGATCGCCGGGACGCAGGAACACCGTACAAACCAGCATAATCGCCGACATTCCGCTGCTCGTCATTACCGCACCCGCACCGCCTTCCAGTTCGGCAAGCGCACGCTGCACAACATCACGCGTGGGGTTACCGCGACGCGAATAGTCGTGTGCGCGTGGCTGATTGAATCCGGTAAAGTTATACGTGCTGGAAAGGTGAATGGGTGGGACGACGCAGCCATACTGCTCATCATCATTTAACCCGCTGCGGACTGCGATCGTTGCCTGTTTACGCGTCATCGGCTCATTTCCTGGCTGGAGGCTGAAAAGATAGGAACTTAAGAGTAAACGCAGTTTTAATAGACGTCAACACATCTAGACATCTAAACTTCTTTGCGTATAGATTGAGCATAAGCATAATAACCGCTAGAATTGTGGCATTTCATGACAGATGCTGTCTTCATTAGATTAATTTTTAAGGTATCCCATGGCTGAGTGGAACGGCGAGTATGTCAGCCCTTACGCTGAACACGGTAAAAAAAGCGAGCAAGTCAAGAAGATAACAGTATCTATCCCATTGAAAGTACTAAAGATACTGACTGACGAACGCACGCGTCGTCAGGTGAACAACCTGCGCCATGCCACCAACAGCGAACTGCTGTGCGAGGCGTTTCTGCACGCGTTCACAGGTCAACCGTTACCGAATGACGAAGACCTGCGTAAAGAACGCAGCGATGAAATTCCTGAAGCCGCGAAAATCATCATGCGTGAAATGGGTATCGACCCGGATACGTGGGAATACTGATCGCGTTTGCGCTGTCGGCTTTCTGGCTAACCCCGCCTTCTCCGGCGGGGTTTTGCTATGCAGAGAATCCCGCTCAATACATCACTCTTCATTAACCTCTAAAATCTCGCCCCTCCACCGCCCGCACTTCTTCCGAACGCTTCGTCTTCCACTCACATTGTGAATCGGGATTGCATTTAATTTGTTATGTTATAACATATCATTTTTAATCTATAACGGTGATATGCCCGCATCATGACAGAGCTTCTCTCCAGTAAACCCCTGCTGCTACAGCTTCACCATGTTTCCGTTGCCGACGCCAATCGCGCACCGAGGCTCAGTGATATTTCGCTGTCCATGCAGGCTGGAGAGCGTTTGGCGCTGGTTGGGCCCAACGGTAGCGGTAAATCCACGCTGCTACGCGTGTTAACCAGCGAGCTCGGTACGACAGCGGGATACATCCATCTAAACGGTCAACCGCTGAATACACTCAGCCGTCATGAGCGAGCAAAGCGCATCGCGATTCTGGCGCAGAACGATGCACCGGACCTGCGTCTGCGGGTCGCGGAGTACGTCGCCTTAGGGCGGATTCCCCACCACGGATTCAGCACGCCTGCGTACGATCGCCAGCTCATCGAAGAAGCGCTGGACGATACCGGATTATTACCGCTGCGCCACCGCCTGCTGGGCACGCTCTCCGGTGGAGAACGTCAACGCGCGGCGCTGGCACGTGCGTTTGCGCAAACGCCGCAGCTCCTGCTGCTGGATGAACCAACGAACCATCTCGATCCGCTAGCGCGTGCGCAACTGCTGTCTCTCGTGCGGAAACGCGGCATTTCAACGCTGGCGGTGCTGCACGATCTACCACTGATAACCCCCTTTGCCGACCGTGTCGCCGTGTTGCAGCAGGGAACGCTACTCCGCTGGGGAACACCTGCACACGCGCTGAGCGCCGACTGTGTGAAATCCGTATTTGGGATGGAGAGTTTTACGGTGCCGCATCCGGTAAACGGCTCGCCCATTCGCATCTTTGAAGCACCTGAACTGCACTAAGGAACCCTGATGAAAATAACGCTTCTGTCTGGACTGCTGGCCTTGACGTCGTGCTGGGCACACGCATCGGGTTTTCCCGTCACGGTCGACAGCTGTGGGCAACCGCTAACCTTCACCCAGCCGCCGCAGCGAGCCGTTATTCATGACCTGAACATGACGGAAATGGCGTTTGCGCTTGGGCTGCAAAAAAATATTGTCGGACTGACGGGGATCACTGGCTGGTATAAAGCGCCCCCTGACTTTATCAAGCAGCAGGGCACAATCCCTGAACTGGCAGCAAAATACCCGACGTTGGAAAATCTGCTGGCTGTACACCCGGATTTCTTCTTTGCAGGGTGGAACTACGGCATGAAAGTCGGTGGCGAAGTCACGCCGCAAGCGCTGCAAAAATACGGCATTCAGACACTGGTGCTCAGCGAAAGCTGCGTTTTCACCGAACAGCAGAAACAGCGGCCACAAGCCAGCATGGATCTGCTCTACGGCGACATGCTGAAACTGGGGAAAATCTTCGGTAAGCAGGAACAGGCTCAGGAACAGATTGACGGCTGGAAGCAGCACATTGCCGAACTGCAAACCCGTATTGGCAATCAGCCAAAGCAGACGGTTTTTCTGTATGACTCTGGCGACGATAAGCCCTTTACCAGCGGGAAATTCGCCATGCCAACCGCCATCATTGAGGCGGCGGGCGGCAAGAACGTCATGGACGATATGGAAACGAGCTGGGCCTCGACATCGTGGGAAAGCGTGGCGGCACGCGAGCCTGACTTTATCATTTTGCTGGATTACCAGACGGGCAACGGTGCAGATGCGTTAAGGCGTTTTCTGGAATCACATCCGCTGATGAAATTTACCCCCGCCGTACGACAGCATCGCTATCTGAAACTGCAATATGCGGAACTCACGCCGGGACCCGCGAATATCGCTGCCGTCGATAAACTGGCGCACGCACTCTACCCGGATGCTTTTAAGTGAGCCCTACGTCTTCACGTTATGCCGCGACCTTCGTTATCGCGCTGCTGATACTGGCTGGGCTGATGCTGTTAAATATTGCGACAGGCAGCACGACGATCCCCCTTACGCAGGTCGCCAGCGTGTTGGGGCTATCGTCGGCAGACGTGTCGCCGATGACGTCACGCATTATTCTCGAACTGCGTATTCCCCGCAGCCTGCTGGCGGCGCTGTGCGGCGCGGGGTTAGCGATGGTCGGTGCCTTTTTGCAAACGGCAACCCGCAACGATCTGGCCGACCCTTTTCTATTTGGCCTGTCTGCCGGTGCCTCAGCGGGTGCGGTCGCCGTCATCACCCGCTTTGGTGAGCAGCTCGGTGACTGGGCGCTGCCAATGGCGGCCTTCTGCGGCGGACTCTTATCGGCCGTCGCCGTGACCGTGCTGTTTCTGCTGCAACAGGCGCGGGGCGCAGAGCGCCTCATCATCTGTGGATTGGCGATCTCATTTCTGTTCGGTGCGTTGACAAATTATTTGGTGTTTTCCGGCGATCAGCGGGCCGCCAGCTCGATTCTTTTCTGGTCGCTGGGCGGGCTGGGCCTTGCCCGTTGGGACACGTTACCTTTTGCGGTGTTCAGCGTTCTGCTGCTATTCGGCCTCACCGCCCTGCGCTGGCGTGCGCTCGACGCGCTGCTGGCTGGCGGACAAACCGCGGCCTCAATGGGGGTTAATCTGTCTCGCGTACGGGTGGAAATTTTCATCTGCTGCGCGTTCGCCACATCGCTGTTAGTCGCGCTGACCGGCGTGATTGGTTTTATCGGCCTGATGATTCCCCATCTGGCTCGCCCGCTGAGCGGCGTGCTGCACAAGAAGCTTCTGCCGCTGACCGCCGTGCTGGGTGCGATACTGCTGTGCGGCGGCGATTGGCTCAGCCGACAGCTGCTGGCACCACAGGAATTGCCCATCGGGATTATTACCGCGGGATTGGGCGGCATCTTCGTGCTAGGGATGCTGGTAAAACGTCAGCAGGGACACTGAGCCACCAGAAACAACAAAGGCACCTATCGGTGCCTTTGCAGGAAGTTACTGTACCAATTGACCAGTAAAACTTATTTTTTAGCGCCTGGAACGGAGAAACGCTTGTTGAAGCGGTCAACACGGCCACCAGTTGCAACGTCACGTTGTTTGCCGGTGTAGAACGGGTGGCATTCGCCACAAACGTCCAGGTTCAGGTCACGACCCACGGTAGAATGGGTTTTGATCACGTTACCGCAAGAGCAAGTTACAGTAACTGCAGAATAATTCGGGTGAATACCTTTTTTCATGGGGAAACCTCAGTTAAGGCCGTGTCGCTATCCAGCCCTGTTCCGCCAGACACCACACGAAAGTTGTATAAGTAAGTTTCATTATGCAAACGGCACAATGGCGGCGGATCATACAGAATCCGCTACCCTGATGCAATCGCATCCACACATTATCCCTCGCAGCATGTACACTAGCGCTTTGCGTTATTTTCACCCCGCGTCGCGCATGATACAGACCGCTCGGTTATGTCATTGATCGCCGCACCAATCTACGTCGACTATCACGGAGAAGTTATGTCTGTCGCTCAGGTCGCTTTGCCCGTGCCATTGGCACGTACATTCGATTATTTGCTACCCGCAGGAGGCATCACTCCGCAGGTCGGCGCGCGCGTCAACGTCTCCTTTGGTAACCGCAAAGCGATCGGCATTATTACCGCGCTGAGCGACATCAGCGAACTTCCGCTTGAGCAATTAAAACCCGTGCATGACGTGCTGGACGAGCAGCCGCTGTTCCCCCCCAGCCTGTGGCGCATTTTGCTGTGGGCCGTTGAGTATTATCACTATCCGATTGGCGAAGTGCTGTTCCACGCGCTGCCGATCCTACTGCGTCAGGGGAAACCCGCACATCGTGCCCCGCTCTGGCAGTGGTTTGCCACCGAACAGGGGCGGGCAACGCCGCTCAGTACACTCAAACGCGCCGCAAAACAGCAGCAGGCGCTGGCGGCCCTACTTCAGTCGCCGCTTTACCGCCATCAGGTGAGCGAAATCGGGCTGACGGAAACAGCGTTGCAGGCGCTGCGCAGTAAAGGACTGTGCGAATTGCAGGCCGCAGAGCAAACGCTTCACGACTGGCGTCAAAGTTTTAGTTTGGCAACCGACCGACTGCGTTTGAATACCGAACAGGCAACTGCCGTCGGCGCGATCCGCAGCGAAGATAACCATTTTGCCGCCTGGCTGCTCGCGGGTATCACCGGCTCGGGCAAAACCGAAGTCTATCTCAGCGTGCTGGAAAACGTGCTAGCGCAGGGCAAACAGGCGCTGGTGTTAGTGCCGGAAATTGGCCTGACGCCGCAAACCATCGCCCGCTTCCGCGAACGGTTTAACGCCCCGGTGGATGTGCTGCACTCGGCACTCAACGACAGCGAACGCCTTGCTGTCTGGCTACGTGCCCGCAGCGGTGAAGCCGCCATCGTCATCGGAACGCGGTCGGCGTTATTTACGCCCTTTGCCCGTTTAGGGCTGATTGTGATCGATGAAGAACACGACAGTTCCTACAAACAGCAGGAAGGCTGGCGCTATCACGCCCGTGATTTGGCGGTGTTCCGCGCCAGAGAAGAAGACATTCCCATCGTCATGGGGACGGCGACGCCCGCGCTGGAAACGCTATATAACGTCCAGATCGGCAAGTATCGACGCTTGAATCTGACCAAACGAGCGGGCAATGCCGCGCTCGCCAAACAGCATGTCATCGATCTGAAAGGGCTGCCGCTGACGGCCGGGTTATCCCAGCCGCTGATTACCCGCATCCGCCATCATCTGACGAACGATAATCAGGTTATCTTGTTCCTTAATCGGCGCGGGTTCGCCCCCGTGGTGATGTGCCACGAGTGCGGCTGGATTGCTGAGTGCCAGCGCTGCGATCACTACTATACCTACCACCAGCATCAGAGGATGTTGCGCTGCCACCACTGTGACAGCCAGCGTCCGGTACCACAACAGTGCCCCGGCTGCGGCTCAACCAATATGGTGCCGGTCGGTCTGGGTACCGAGCAGTTGGAACAAAGCCTTGCGCCGATCTTTCCAGATGTTCCGATCACCCGCATCGACCGTGACACCACCAGCCGTAAAGGGGCGCTTGAGCAGCAGCTCTCGCAGGTCAGGCAGGGCGGCGCACGTCTTCTCATCGGCACACAGATGTTGGCGAAGGGGCATCATTTCCCTGACGTGACGCTGGTGGCCCTGCTGGACGTGGACGGTTCACTGTTCTCTGCCGACTTCCGCGCGGCCGAACGTTTTGCACAGCTCTATACTCAGGTGGCGGGTCGCGCAGGACGTGCAGGCAAGGCGGGTGAAGTGGCGCTGCAAACTCACCACCCGGAACATCCGCTATTACAAACGCTGCTGCAACAAGGCTACGATGCCTTTGCCAGCCAGGCGTTGACTGAACGGAAAAGCGTTTTTCTGCCGCCGTTTACCAGCCATATTCTCTTCCGCGCTGACGACCACGATAATCAGCAGGCCGCATTATTCCTCCAGCAGTTGCGTAATTTGCTGGAGGCGAGCCCGCTGCGGGATGAATCACTCTGGCTGCTGGGCCCAGTCCCTGCTTTGCAACCCAAACGTGCGGGACGCTTCCGCTGGCAGCTCTTGCTACAGCACCCCTCCAGAGCGCTATTGCAGAAACTGGTCAGAACATCGCTGACGCTAATCGGCACGCTGCCGCAGGCGCGTAAAGTGAAATGGATGCTGGATGTCGACCCCACGGACGGTTAGCGCTTCCTGTTAGATCATTTCGGTTTCTTACCACTCATTTTTTGCGATCGGCGTCGAGAACACGATATTCATCACACTTTCTGTGCAAATTAAGCAACAAAACCTGCGTTCAATCTGTTATCACTGTCTGCGCAGGCCGTATGCTGAGGCCAGACCGTTTATTGAGCTCAGGTCGTGTACTGAGGTATAGCGCCGTTCCATCGGCATACTGTCCCCAAAAAGCGTTACCCGTAATCATAGAAAGTCAGTAGACAGGGGCGTTCTGCTGACAGTCAGCGCCAGTTAACGCTGACGCAAGGAGAAAAGCGTTGAAGCAGAAGAAAGGCGTCACCACGGCGACGATGAAAGACGTGGCGGATGAAGCGGGCGTTTCCACCGCGACCGTGTCCCGAACGTTAATGAACCCAGAGAAAGTCTCTGCGACCACCCGTAGGAAGGTCGAGCAGGCTGTCATCGCCGTTGGCTATTCGCCTCACGCACTCAACAGGAATCTCAAGCGTAACGAATCGCGCACGATCCTGACGATCGTCCCGGATATCTGCGATCCTTATTTCTCCGAAATATTTCGCGGGATCGAGGAAACGGCAGCCGAACACGGTTATCTGGTGTTGATTGGCGATTGCGCTCACCAGCATCAGAAAGAAAAAACCTTCGTCGACCTGATTATTACCAAGCAGATCGACGGCATGCTGTTACTCGGCTCTAATCTGCCGTTTGACGCAGGCCAGGAAGAGCAGCGTAATCTGCCGCCGATGGTGATGGCGAATGAGTTCTCACCGGATCTGGCGCTGCCCACCGTGCATATCGATAACCTGACCGCCGCCTTTGAAGCCGTACATTATCTGTATCAGGCGGGCCATCAACGCATCGCCTGTATTGCCGGCCCAGAGCACATGCACCTGAGCCAATATCGCCTGCAGGGATATATTCAGGCCCTGCGCCGTAACGGGATTCTCATCGATAATCAGTATATCTTTCGGGGCGATTTCACCTACGAAACCGGGATAAACGGCCTGATTGCGCTGATGCAACATCCTCAGCCGCCCAGTGCGGTCTTCTGTCATAGCGACCTCATGGCGCTGGGCGTGCTGGCTCAGGCCAGAAAGATGGGGCTGGATATCCCGCGCGACCTCTCCATTATCGGCTTCGATGATATCGAACAGGCGCAGTACAGCTGGCCGCCTCTGACTTCTGTCGCCCAGCCTCGTTATCAGATCGGACGCGAGGCAATGCTGCTACTCTTAGAGCAGTTGCAAGGCAACACGGTACAAAGCGGTTCCCGTCTGTTGTCCAGTGAGCTGGTCATACGCGACAGCGTCGCCGCGCCGAATTACGCCCGTAACAGGCTTTAAGACTTCAGGTGCTGGTCAAATATTTGAGGGTTCAGTAACATGACCCCCTAATTATGTTATCCCCTAAATAATTCGAGTTTCAGGAAGGCGGCAAGGGAAGGAATCCCGATGAGCTTACTCAGGTAAGTGATTCGGGTGAGTGACAAATCTACCGGAGGCAGATTTGAACGCTGCTTGCAGCGGCCCCAACGGGGCGAGGCACACGTAAGTGTGCCGAGTAGCCCAGCCAACGCACATGCAACTTGAAGTATGACGGGTACATTTACCTATCAATTCACAGCGAAACAACAGTGGCACAAAGAGACTACGTGAGCCGGGGACGTTCATCAGGGACGCGTCGGAAAACGACAAATAGCCGGAAAAAAGGCAAGGCTTCAGGTGCGTCCAAAACGATGATCGCACTCGCTGTTGCCGTTTTGGTCACCTTCGCGGGCGGTCTGTACTTTATCGCCCATAATAAACCGGATGATTCACCCGTCCTGCCGCATCAGAATGCAGGCAAAGGTAACGGGCTGCCACCCAAACCGGAAGAACGCTGGCGCTACATCAAAGAACTGGAAAACCGTCAGTTGGGCGTCACGACGCCAACGGAGCCTTCCGCGGGCGGCGAAATTCAGTCGCCAGTGCAGTTGACGGATGAACAGCGCCAACTGCTGGAACAGATGCAGTCTGATATGCGTCGCCAGCCAACGCAGCTTTCCGAGGTGCCGTATAACGACCAGACGCAGGTTCCGCGCTCTCAGGTGACGATCAAGCCGCCGACCCAATCGATGCAGCAGCAGCCTGTCGTAACGACGCAGCCAACCACTCGGGCACCTGCGATCACGCAAACGACGCCTGTTGCTCCAAGACAAGACATTCCAAAGCAGGAAGCGCCGAAGCAACAGCCGGTCAAACAGCCTGAAGCGCCAAAAGCCGAGAAAACCCAGCGCTGGGCGATCCAATGTGGCTCCTTCAAAACCATGGATCCTGCCGAATCGGTCAGAGCACAGCTGGCGTTTGCCGGTATCGAAAGCCGCATCACCTCTAACGGCGGCTGGAACCGTATTATGCTTGGGCCTTATAACAACCGTGCTGCCGCAGATAGCATGATCCAACGTCTTAAGGGCGCGGGCGCATCAAACTGTATTCCTCTTGCCAGCGGGGGTTGAAAAACCCCACGCCTTCCCCCATCTATAACTTCAATGTGCCCCGAATCATGCGGGGATCTTTTTCTTCAAACGGGGACTGACTCGTGACAACAATTGTAAGCGTACGCCGCAACGGCCAGGTGGTCATTGGCGGTGATGGACAAGCCACTCTGGGCAACACCGTGATGAAAGGCAACGTGCGTAAAGTGCGTCGTCTCTACCATGACCGCGTCATCGCCGGTTTCGCAGGCGGCACGGCGGATGCCTTCACCCTTTTTGAGCTTTTTGAGCGCAAGCTGGAATTACACCAGGGTCATCTGGTGAAAGCAGCCGTCGAGCTGGCGAAAGACTGGCGTACCGACCGTATGCTACGCAAGCTGGAAGCCCTGTTAGCCGTCGCGGACGAAAATGCTTCGCTGATCATTACCGGTAATGGTGATGTCGTGCAGCCTGAAAACGATCTGATCGCGATTGGTTCCGGCGGTCCTTATGCACAGGCTGCCGCGCGTGCTTTACTGGAAAACACCGAGCTGGGTGCGCGTGATATCGTCGAGAAATCTCTGGGGATTGCTGGCGACATCTGTATCTACACCAACCAGTTCCACACGATAGAAGAATTAGCCTCCAAGGCGTAAGGATCAACTATGTCTGAAATGACCCCGCGCGAGATAGTCAGCGAACTCGACAGCTATATCATTGGCCAGCATAAAGCGAAACGCGCCGTTTCCATCGCGCTGCGTAACCGCTGGCGCCGTATGCAGTTGGACGAAGCACTTCGTCATGAAGTGACGCCTAAAAATATTCTCATGATCGGTCCGACCGGCGTCGGTAAAACCGAAATCGCTCGCCGTTTGGCGAAGCTCGCCAATGCGCCGTTCATCAAAGTGGAAGCCACCAAATTCACCGAAGTGGGCTACGTAGGTAAAGAAGTTGACTCCATCATCCGCGATCTGACAGATTCCGCGATCAAAATGGTGCGCCTTCAGTCCATCGAAAAAAACCGCTTCCGTGCGGAAGAGATGGCGGAAGACCGTATTCTGGACGTGCTGATTCCTCCGGCGAAAAACAACTGGGGACAGGCGGAAAGCACGCAGGAGCCTTCCGCTGCACGCCAGGCATTCCGCAAGAAACTGCGTGAAGGCCAGTTGGACGACAAAGAGATCGAGATCGATCTGGCAGCCGCTCCCGTTGGCGTAGAGATCATGGCTCCTCCGGGCATGGAAGAAATGACCAACCAGCTCCAGTCCATGTTCCAGAACCTGGCAGGACAGAAGCAGAAAGCCCGTAAGGTCAAAATCAAAGACGCCTTCAAGCTGCTGATAGAAGAAGAAGCCGCCAAGCTGGTGAACCCGGAAGAGCTGAAACAGCAGGCGATTGAAGCCGTTGAGCAGCACGGTATCGTGTTCATCGATGAGATCGACAAAATCTGTAAGCGTGGCGAAAGCTCCGGCCCGGATGTGTCCCGTGAAGGCGTTCAGCGTGACCTGCTGCCGCTGGTTGAAGGCTGCACCGTGTCCACCAAGCACGGCATGGTCAAAACCGACCACATCCTGTTTATCGCGTCCGGTGCGTTCCAGGTTGCCAGCCCGTCCGATCTGATTCCAGAATTGCAGGGGCGTCTGCCGATTCGCGTAGAGTTGCAGGCGCTGACCACGGAAGATTTCGAGCGCATCCTGACCGAACCGAGCGCCTCGCTGACCGAGCAGTACAAAGCGCTGATGGCGACGGAAGGCGTAAATATTTCGTTCACCGCCGATGGTATCCGCCGTATTGCCGAAGCCGCCTGGCAGGTCAACGAAAGCACCGAGAATATCGGCGCACGCCGTCTGCATACCGTGATGGAGCGTTTGATCGAAGATGTGTCTTACGACGCCAGCGAAATGAACGGTCAAAGCGTTACCATTGACGCAGATTACGTACGTAATCATCTGGATGAATTAGTAGCAGATGAAGATCTGAGTCGATTTATCTTATAATCCGTTTTCGCGGATCGCACGATTAACGATAAAGTGGGAGGCGTTGGCCTCCCACTTTTGTTTCTGACGCCGCCATCACTGACTTTTCTTGTTTATAAACGGATGATTCACGCAATTGAATCGTCAATAAAAATTGAAGCACACCATGACCTTATCGACCCATAGCAGCAAAACCAAAGCCTGGCTGGATAGCCTGCGTCCAAAGACGTTGCCATTAGCTTTTGCGTCCATCGTCACCGGCTCGGCGATTGCGAGCTGGCATAGCAGCTTTAAACCGGGCGTAGCATTACTGGCGTTGTTAACCGCCGGACTGCTGCAAATCCTTTCCAATCTGGCGAACGACTATGGGGATGCGATAAAAGGCAGCGATACCGAGGAACGCATCGGGCCGTTGCGCGGTATTCAGACCGGGGCGATTACACTGACGCAACTGCGCAATGCGCTAATCGTGACCGTGGCGCTCACCATCATTTCCGGCGTGAGCCTGGTGATTCTGGCGTGTGAAAAGCCCGCGGATATCTTTGGTTTCCTGATTCTGGGGCTGCTGGCGATTTTCGCCGCCATCACCTATACCGTCGGTAACAAGCCCTACGGTTATATCGGACTCGGCGATATTTCAGTGCTGATCTTTTTCGGCTGGCTCAGCGTCGCGGGTTCGTATTATCTGCAAACCGGCCATTTCGACAGCATCGTGATGCTGCCAGCGACGGCCTGCGGTCTGTTGGCGACGGCGGTGCTGAACATCAACAACCTGCGCGATATCGACAACGATCGCATCAGCGGAAAGAACACGCTGGCAGTACGTCTTGGTGCGGAAAAAGCGCGCTTCTACCACACGATGCTGCTGTTGCTGGCACCGGTTTGTCTCGGTCTGTTTGCCACGTTTTATCTGCACAGTCTGGCGGGTTGGCTCTTTATTCTGGCGCTCCCGTTGCTGATTCAGCAGGCGCGCTATGTGCTGCGTGAAACCAGCGCATTCAGTATGCGTCCGATGCTGGAAAAAACGGTGAAAGGCGCGCTGCTGACCAACATTCTGTTCGCCGTTGGCGTGATATTGAGTTAGTGCGGGTAAAGTGAGCGCGGGCGAAAAGTGGTGCGTATTTACTGATACGCATCAAGTTAACATTTGATGATTTTGCCAACAGCCGCCAGAAAGGGATATACTCATGATTCCGGCGGCAAACAGACGTTAATCCTATGAAATACGATACTTCCGAACTGTGCGATATCTACCACGAAGAGGTGAATGTTGTTGAGCCTCTGTTCTCTAATTTTGGCGGGCGTACTTCATTTGGTGGCAAGATCACCACGGTGAAATGTTTTGAGGATAACGGCCTGCTGTTCGATCTTCTGGAAGAGAACGGCCTCGGGCGCGTACTTCTGGTCGATGGCGGCGGCTCCGTGCGTCGCGCGTTGATCAACGCGGAAATCGCCCGGCTGGCGACGCAAAACGAGTGGGAAGGCATTGTCGTTTATGGCGCGGTGCGTCAGGTTGACGATTTGGCTGAGCTGGATATCGGTATTCAGGCGATGGCAGCGATTCCGGTCGGCGCGGGTAGCGAAGGCATCGGCGAGAGCGATATTCGCGTCAACTTCGGTGGCGTCACTTTCTTCTCCGGTGACCATCTGTATGCCGATAATACCGGTATTATTTTGGCGGAAGACCCGCTGGATATTGAATAATATCGTTGAATTCCCGCGTTTTTATTGCGGTGATATCAGCACAAAAAAGGGCGATAGACGCCCTTTTTTATTTGGCTCAATCGATAAGCAGTTCCTTCGTCTGAGCCAGCAAGTCCTATTAGACTTCTTCCATTTTGCCTAACAGCGCGCGCAGGCGCTCTTGCCATACCACTTGCTCTTCTTTCAACTGCTCGTTCTCGCGCACCAGCGCTTCACGTGAACCAGCTGCCGCCTGCACATCCTGCGACAGCGCGTTGTTCTGCTCTTTCAGCTCTTCAATTTCCATTTGCAACAGCGTGATGGTATCAATCGCCTGCTGAACTTTCGCTTCCAGCTTTTCAAACACTTCAAATGACATTCTTCAAACCCCTTTTAATCGCAACAAGGCAAAGATCGGTTAACGCTGGCTTTCGGACTCTGTAACCAACACCCAACGGTGTCGCCATCCGCCCGTAAACATAATCCTGACCGCGGGACGGCTGGCAAGACAGACCATAGCGAAATTGTATGTAGCCAACCGCCACCTGTCTAGCGCACATCCCCCACTACGCGAGTGTGGCAGCTTTTCTTACGTAACACTATCAGTACAAACTGAAAAACAGGCAGTACAAACTGAAAAACGGACAGCCGAAACGGAAACATGAGCAGCGTAAACTGAAAACTACTCCTGTTCGCTTCCCCATTACTCCTATTGTGTTAATAAATTTAACCTGAGCGTTACTATCAATCGTGGGCGAAAAATCACTGCGAGTCATTTTATAAGCGAATACGCTCATTTTTTTGACGCGCAACACACATTTCAATTTCGATATTTCTCGTTTTCGAGCATTAACGATAAATTCACATCATAAATACATTTAAAACAGAGGATGCCCCCACGGTATCCTTAAGACCTACCACTCTGTACGTTACCCAGCAGGAAAAAAATATGAGCCAAGCAGAACGTTCAACGCTAAAAGGCCAGTGTATCGCCGAGTTTCTCGGCACTGGCCTGCTGATTTTCTTCGGTGTCGGCTGTGTCGCCGCCTTGAAACTGGCGGGAGCCAGCTTCGGACAGTGGGAGATCAGCATCATTTGGGGTCTGGGGGTTGCGATGGCAATCTATCTGACTGCCGCCATTTCCGGCGCTCACCTCAACCCGGCCGTTACTATCGCCCTGTGGCTGTTTGCCTGTTTCGACGGGCGCAAGGTGGTGCCTTATATTCTGGCGCAGATTGCCGGGGCATTTTGTGCCGCCGCACTGGTCTACGGTCTGTATCACAATCTGTTCGTGGATTTTGAACAAGCCAACAATATGGTGCGTGGCAGTACGGAAAGCCTGAGTTTAGCGGGCATTTTCTCAACCTATCCGAACCCACACATTTCCGTTATGCAGGCGCTGCTGGTTGAAACCGTCATCACCGCTATCCTGATGTGCCTGATTCTGGCGCTGACCGATGATGGCAACGGTATCCCACGCGGGCCACTCGCTCCCCTGCTGATCGGTATTTTGATTGCCGTTATCGGTGCATCCATGGGGCCGCTGACTGGCTTCGCCCTTAACCCAGCGCGTGACTTTGGTCCTAAGCTGTTCGCTTTCCTGGCGGGCTGGGGCGACGTGGCCTTCACTGGCGCACGCGAAATTCCTTACTTCCTGGTTCCCATCTTCGGCCCCATTATCGGTGCCTGTCTGGGTGCCTTCGGTTATCGCGCACTGATTGGTCGTAACCTGCCATGCGATGTGTGTGAACCCGAGGCAGAAGCTACCACGCGTCGTGAAAGCCGTTAAACTTAACGCCACGACCATCCTATTTCACGGTTAATCATTACAGGATTGGATTTATGAACCCGGAAAAAAAATACATTGTCGCAATCGATCAGGGCACAACCAGCTCCCGCGCCGTCGTACTGGATCACGATGCGAATATCGTTAGCGTTTCACAGCGTGAATTCACTCAGATCTATCCAAAAGCGGGCTGGGTAGAGCACGACCCGATGGAAATTTGGGCCACACAAAGCTCAACGCTGGTCGAAGTGCTGGCTAAAGCCGGCATCAGCGCGGATGAAGTCGCGGGCATTGGTATCACCAACCAGCGTGAAACCACCGTCGTATGGGAAAAAGAGAGCGGCAAACCGATTTATAACGCCATCGTCTGGCAGTGTCGCCGTACCGCTGAAATTTGCGAAAAGCTGAAGAAAGACGGTCTGGAAGAGTACGTGCGCAACACCACCGGTCTGGTGGTGGATCCCTACTTCTCCGGCACCAAAGTGAAATGGATTCTGGATCACGTTGAGGGCTCTCGCGAGCGCGCCAAACGCGGTGAACTGCTGTTTGGTACCATCGATACCTGGCTGATTTGGAAAATGACGCAAGGGCGTGTTCACGTCACGGATTACACCAATGCCTCCCGCACCATGCTGTTTAACATTCATACGCTGGAATGGGATACCCGCATGCTGGAAGCGCTGGATATCCCACGCGAAATGCTGCCAGAAGTGCGCGCGTCTTCAGAAGTCTACGGCCAGACCAACATTGGCGGTAAAGGCGGCACGCGTATTCCTATCGCCGGTATCGCGGGTGACCAGCAGGCGGCGCTGTACGGCCAGCTTTGCGTCAATCCAGGCATGGCGAAAAACACCTACGGCACGGGCTGCTTCCTGCTGATGAATACCGGTAAAGAAGCGGTGCTGTCCAAACACGGCCTGCTGACCACCATCGCCTGCGGCCCACGCGGCGAAGTGAACTACGCACTGGAAGGCTCCGTGTTCGTTGGCGGTGCCTCCATCCAATGGCTGCGTGACGAACTGAAGCTGATAGGCGACTCAATGGACTCCGAATACTTCGCGACGAAAGTGAAGGATTCTAACGGCGTTTACGTCGTCCCTGCCTTTACCGGTTTGGGTGCACCTTACTGGGACCCGTATGCCCGTGGCGCGATCTTCGGTCTGACCCGTGGCGTGAATGCTAACCACATCATCCGTGCGACACTGGAATCGATTGCCTTCCAGACCCGAGACGTACTGGATGCCATGCAGGCAGACGCCGATACCCGCCTGAAAGCGCTGCGTGTCGACGGCGGTGCGGTCGCCAACAACTTCCTGATGCAGTTCCAGTCCGATATTCTCGGCACGCGTGTGGAACGTCCGGAAGTTCGTGAATCCACCGCGCTGGGTGCAGCTTTCCTGGCGGGCTTAGCGACGGGCTTCTGGAACGATCTGGATGAAGTGAAGAGCAAAGCGACTATTGAGCGTGAATTCCGCCCTAGCATCGAAACCGTGGAGCGTAACATTCGCTACAGCGGCTGGCAGAAAGCCGTGGCTCGTGCCCGTAACTGGGAAGATCACGACGCGTAATCCGCCAACGCATCTATCCACATCGGGCGCGCCTGTCGCGCCCGTTTTTTCCCTACCGTTCAACCGCCACTCTCCCCCGTTGTGATAAAATCCTCGCCCACATCTCTTCCTTTCCCGATCGACAATAGACAGGTATTTATGAAACGTGAATTAGCCATTGAGTTCTCGCGCGTCACCGAAGCAGCCGCGCTGGCAGGCTATAAGTGGTTAGGCCGTGGCGACAAGAATGCCGCCGACAATGCTGCCGTACAGGCAATGCGCATCATGCTGAATCAGGTCAATATCAACGGTCAGATTGTCATCGGCGAAGGGGAAATCGACGAAGCACCCATGCTGTTTATCGGCGAGCAGGTCGGTACCGGTCAGGGCGATGCCGTAGACATCGCTGTCGATCCGATTGAAGGCACGCGGATGACGGCAATGGGTCAGGCGAATGCGCTGGCCGTGCTGGCCGTTGGCGAAAAAGGTACGTTTTTGCACGCGCCAGACATGTACATGGAAAAGCTGATTGTCGGGCCCGAGGCAAAAGGCGCAATTGACCTCAACCTGCCGCTGGCGGACAACCTGCGCAATGTCGCACTGAAGTTGGGTAAACCGCTGAGCCAGTTAACGGTGACTATACTCGCTAAACCGCGCCACGATGCCTGTATCGCGGACATGCAGCAGTTGGGTGTGAAAGTGTTCGCGATTCCAGACGGCGACGTAGCGGCATCCATCCTCACCTGCATGCCAGACAGCGAAGTTGACGTGCTGTACGGCATCGGCGGCGCACCAGAAGGCGTGATTTCAGCAGCCGTTATCCGCGCGCTTGATGGCGACATGCAGGGGCGTTTGCTCGCTCGTCATCAGGTCAAAGGCGATAGTGCTGAAAACCGCCGTATCGGTGAAGATGAGCTGGCACGCTGCCGCCAAATGGGCATCGACGCGGGTAGTGTCCTCAAGCTTGATGACATGGCGCGCAACGATAACGTGATTTTCTCTGCAACTGGCATCACCAAAGGTGATTTGCTGGACGGGATCGCGCGTAAAGGCAATATGGCAACGACCGAAACGCTGCTGATCCGCGGCAAATCCCGCACGATCCGCCGGATTAAATCGACGCACTATCTGGATCGTAAGGATCGTACGCTGCACGAGTTCCTGCTGTAGCAGGCCACTGCCCGACTGACGGATTGTTTCACAGTTGTTAATAAATGGCGTATCGTAGATGCACGACTTACATGCAAAAATAGCAGCGTCTAATGCAAGCAACAGGAGCAACAACATATGGCTGAATGGGTGACAGGCAAAGTAGTTCAGGTAGAAAACTGGACAGAAAGTCTGTTTAGCATTCGGGTTCACGCGCCCACCGATGCATTCACTGCCGGGCAGTATGGCAAACTGGCGCTGGAGATTGATGGCGAGAAGGTGCAACGCGCTTATTCCTACGTGAATGCGCCCAGCGATCCCACGCTTGAGTTCTATCTGGTGACGGTGCCAGAAGGTAAGCTTAGCCCGCATCTGCATGCGTTGCAGCCCGGTTCAGACGTCCTGATCGTCAAAGAGGCTGCTGGCTTTTTCGTGCTGGAAGAAGTACCTGATTGTGAAACGCTGTGGATGCTGGCGACAGGGACGGGCATTGGCCCTTATCTGTCGATTCTTCAGGAAGGCAAGGGTCTGGAGCGTTTTAAGAATATCGTGCTGGTTCACGCCGCCCGATTCTCACGCGATCTGAGCTATCTGCCACTAATGCAGCAATTACAGCAGCGCTACCACGGTCAACTGCGTATTCAAACTGTCGTCAGTCGGGAAGAAGAAACGGGCTCGCTGACGGGCCGCATTCCCCAGCTTATCAGCAGCGGTACGCTGGAAGCCGCCGTAGGCCTGCCGATGGATGCAGCAACAAGCCACGTCATGCTGTGCGGCAACCCGCAGATGGTACGCGACACTCAGCTGTTGCTGAAAGAAGAGCGCCAAATGACCAAGCACCTGCGCCGCAGGCCCGGTCATATGACTGCCGAAAACTATTGGTAAACGACAGTTCGTTGTTAATCAGCGGCGGAAGCGAAACGGCTCCGCCGCTGCTCCAAAGCGGTTTTCCCCTTTTGTCCCCAGAAAAACGCCGCAGTCGAGCAGCGTCATCACGACAATCAGGATCGGCAAGAAGCGGCCAATGCCCCACTGCCAGATGGACGAGAACATCGTCCAATTCCCCGAGGCCAACATCCACGCCACCACGAGCAGCAGCGCCCACCAGCCGCTCTTATTACGGTCATGCAGCCGTTTCACCATGATCGCTGCCGTCGGCCACAGCAATACCACCAAACCAAACGCCGTCGATTGCGTATCCAGCCAGCTTTGGCCGGATAGCGTAAACAGCACCGCCATCAGCGCGACCCAAATAGCCATCCAAAGCCAGAAATCACGACGACCGACTCGGCCTTTAAACGAGAAGCACCACTGCTGTAATGTCATTAACGATAACGCCCTGAATTGTCGGCCAGCCTGGCCGAATTAATCTGTATTTTACGCAGGCTGATTTTACCTCAACCGAGACAGTTGCCCGCCATCTTTACGCGATTTTTGTCAGCCACGTGCGATTTCTCACAACGACGTACTATTTTTGACAACGACGTACAAATGCCGCTTTAATCAAACGTATTCTGCCGTTATCGGCCTGGACATCTTCTGAAGTGGCTGACCCGAATCCTTATGACACGAAAACGCATCGCTTCACTTTTGATTTTATCATCGCTGGTGCTGTACCAGACTCACGCGGGTGCCGATCCGACGTTCCCGCCTAAACCCTCAGCCAATGCGCCATATCTGTTGGCTGGTGCCCCTACCTTCGATCAAACCATCACGCAGTTCCGCTCTCGCTACAATCTGAGCAATCCAACGCTGCCGATCGGTGAATTTCGGGTTGTCGACACCGGTAATATCACCAGCATGTTGACCCGCGCCGCCAGCCGGATCAACGACCACCTCTATGCCTCAACCGCGCTGGAGAAAGGCACCGGGAAAATCAAAACGCTGCAAATCACCTGGCTGCCGCAGCCGCAGAGCGAACAAGAAACTGCGGCGCGCCGTAAGCAGGCTATCGACTATATGGCAGCACTGGCACGCACGTTCGCACCGTCACTGACGGAAGAACAGAGTGTGAAAAAAGTCACCGGACTGCTGGAAAAAGGCAAAGGACAGCGCTTTTATCAGCAAACGGAAGGAGCCTTGCGTTATGTTGTTGCAGATGATGGTGAAAAAGGGCTAACTTTTGCTGTTGAACCGATTAAGCTAACGCTATCTGAACCGTGATCAACACGGTAATTCATGACGAAAAACAGAGCCACGGTCACATTTCGTCTCTATACTGTGGGCAGGTCATATTGCCTGACGGCAGTAAAATTTATGCATCGGTTCATTAACACCTTGATTTATTAACATATTGATTCATTCGCGATTCCGGCTGGAGGAAAAAAGATGCGACATCCATTAGTTATGGGTAACTGGAAGCTGAACGGCAGCACTAACATGGTCAACGAACTGATCGCGGGCCTGCGTAAAGAGCTCAGCACCGTTGACGGCTGTGGCGTAGCGATTGCACCACCGGCTATCTACCTCGATCAAGCTAATCACCAACTGGCCGGCAGCCGCATTGCGCTGGGCGCGCAGAACGTTGACGTGAACCTTTCCGGCGCTTTCACCGGCGAAACGTCTGCCGAGATGCTGAAAGATATCGGCGCGAAATACATCATCATCGGCCACTCTGAGCGCCGCACCTACCACAAAGAAAGCGATGAATTCATTGCGAAGAAATTTGGCGTGCTGAAAGATGTCGGTCTGATTCCGGTACTGTGCATTGGCGAAACCGAAGCAGAAAACGAAGCGGGCCAGACGGAAACCGTCTGTGCACGTCAACTGGACGCCGTGCTGAATACGCTGGGCGCGAAAGCATTTGAAAACACCGTTATCGCCTACGAACCTGTATGGGCTATCGGTACCGGCAAATCTGCAACTCCTGCGCAAGCTCAGGCTGTTCACAAATTCATCCGTGACCACATCGCCAAGCAAGATGCGGCCGTTGCTGAGCAAGTGATCATCCAATACGGCGGTTCTGTGAATGCAGCGAATGCTGCTGAGCTATTCACCCAGCCGGACATCGACGGCGCGCTGGTTGGCGGTGCATCACTGAAAGCTGACGCCTTTGCTGTCATCGTGAAAGCAGCAGCCGACGCTAAACGCGGCTAAGCGTTATCGAAAATGGGCGGACAAAGGTTCGTCCGATCAAAAAGCCGGTTCACGCTATTGCGCCAACCGGCTTTTTTTATCTCATTCCACTGTCAGCTTATCTGGCTATTTCTATGCGTTTGACTTCATATTTATTGTAGCTACAATAAATAAATGAAAATCATATTCGACCCGATTAAGAATCAGAGTAATAAGCAAAAACACGGTGTGTACTTGGCCGATGCTAAATATCTTGATTGGGACCGAATGGTTGCCGCGTCTGACTCTCTTGGTAACTACAGCGAAGACCGTTACATCGGTATCACTTACGGCCTTGCTTATCTCAACAACCGAATTTATGTCGTAGTATTTACTTACAGCGATGGAGACGACGAAGAAATTTACCGCATTATCAGTTTGCGGAAAGCCACTAAAGCGGAGGTGGAAAAATATGCCAAAACTTAAGCAGGGTACTATCCTCCCTACCGACGAGGAAGACCGTAAAATTCAGGAAGCCATTGCGCAAGATCCTGATACACGCTCGCTTGAAGGTGAGAACGTGCAGCTTATGCCTTTCAGCAAATTGAAAGCCATGCGCAAAAAGGGACGCCCCGTTAAACCGGCTCCAAAAATACAAGTGAGTATTCGATATTCACCGGAAGTTATCGCAGCATTCAAAGCTACTGGTCGTGGTTGGCAAACCCGCATGGATGCAGCGATGTCGGATTGGCTTAAAAACCATTCCCCAAACGACATTAAAATTTGATGCGAGCTCTACACACTCCCACATAGAGCCAGCCTTTTAAGCTAACCCTGATGAGATGATCCCCCTATGAGTAGCATGCTAACAGGGGGAATAATCATGGCTAACGTGATTGCCCGTCACCAGAGAATAGGAAACGCTACTTCGCCGCAGGGATTTGCTGCGTAATGCAGTGAATATTTCCCCCGCCCAGCAGGATTTCTCGCGCAGGCACGCCGCTAATCAGGTAGCCAGGGAACATCTGTTGCAGCAGATCGCGTGCAACGTCATCCGTCTTCTCATCCAGCAGTGGGAAAATGATCTGCTGATTGCTGATCAGGAAATTCACGTAAGACCCCGCCAGACGCGAGCCGGCAAGACGTTCAACCGCATCGCCGCTGTCCACGCCCTGCGCTTCCTCTTTGGTCGCATACAGCGGGCCAGGTGCAGGCAGCTTCCAGATTTTCAGCTCACGCCCTTGCGCATCCTGCGCATCCGACAGCACCTCATAGGCCGCGACGGAGCGTGCATACTGCGGATCGTTTTCATCATCCGTCCAGTGCAGTGCCACTTCACCGGGACGCACAAAGCAGCACATGTTATCGATATGCCCGTCGGTTTCGTCGTTGTACACGCCCTCTTCCAGCCAGATAATCGTCGAGATGCTGAGATAATCACGCATCAGCTGTTCGATTTCTGCCTTACTCAGGTGCGGGTTGCGGTTCGGGTTGAGCAAGCATTCCGTCGTGGTCAGCAGCGTGCCTTCACCATCGACATGGATCGAGCCACCTTCCAGAATCAGCGGCGCGGCATAACGTGCAGCCTGATGATAGTCCAGCACCTGTGCCGCGACTTTCTCATCCTGACGCCAGTCTTCGTACAGACCGCCCAGTTCGCCACCCCAGGCGTTGAACTGCCAGTCGATACCCCGACGCTCACCGGCCGAATTCAGCACGATGGTTGGACCGGTGTCGCGCATCCAGGCGTCATCGCTTTCCATTTCCACCAGCGTGATGTTCACCGGCATCACTTTTTGCGCATCCGCCATGTAGCGTGCGGGTACGCCCATGATCACCGGCGTGTTCTGGGCGATGGCTTCCGCCACGCGCGCGAACGTTTTCTGCGCCGGAACGCCCTGTTCGCGCCAGTTGTCGGTCCGATACGGCCAAATCATCCACACGGCATCATGCGGTGCCCATTCGGCGGGCATCGCAAAACCATCCTGATGCGGCGTGGTGAGATGGGGAGTAACTAGCTGTGACATCACTTATCTCCGGGTCTTGCCGTCAGAGGTGGCAATCGTGCCATACATTTCCGGGCGACGGTCACGGAACAGCCCCCATGACGCACGCTGTGCAGCAATGGCTTCTAAATCAAATTCATGCACCAGAATCGCTTCATCTGTCTTGTTGGCCTGAGCCAGCAGCGCACCCGTTTGGTCGGCAATAAAGGACGAACCGTAGAACGTCATTTCCAGACCGTCAATGTATTTGCTGGCTTCGGTACCAATACGGTTGGATGCGATCACCGGCACGAGATTCGCGGCGGCGTGCCCTTGCTGAACACGAGTCCAGTGCGGCTGGCTGTCGATGTACGGGTAAGCCGGTTCAGAACCAATCGCAGTCGGATAGAAAATCAGCTCTGCGCCCTGCAACGCCAGGCTGCGGGCGGTTTCCGGGAACCACTGATCCCAGCAAATGCCCACGCCGATTTTTGCGTAGCGCGTCTGCCAGACTTTAAAGCCGGTGTCGCCCGGAATGAAGAATTGCTTCTCCTGATACGCCGGGCCGTTCGGAATGTGCGTTTTGCGGTAAACGTCCAGCACGGCGCCGTCCGCGTCAATCATCACCAGCGAGTTGTAATAGGCGTTATTGGCACGCTCGAAGAAGCTCAACGGCAGCACCACGTTCAGCTCCGCCGCCAGTGCGGAAAAATGCTTAATCAGCGGGCTGGTTTCCAGCTCCTGCGCCAGCGCATAGTGCTCCGGGCTTTGATCGATACAGAAATACGGTGCGGCAAACAGTTCCTGAATCAGGATAACCTGCGCGCCTTTTGCATGCGCTTGTCGCACCAGTTTTTCAGCGTTTTCGATATTCTTGGGCAGATCCCAGGAACACGCCATTTGTGTTGCGGCAACGGTAACTTTTTTCATGCGAAAACCTCAATAATAACGATATATACCCGCCCTTTCTTACCGGCAAGTATCGGCAATAAGTGTTTCTCTCGGTCACGATTATGCATCGGCACTAACCGGCGCGGCCTTAACGAGTGTAGGACAACACGCCTACGCATGCCCAATAGGAATATCCTGTTAAGGTATTGACCGAAAATGACATGCGCATTATGCCAGTTAATGACGAGACTTCACTATGCTGAAAATGAATGATCTCGCGTGACGAGCAGAAAAGAAAAACCGCCTTTTTCACGGCGGTTTCTATCGATGATTAAGATTGAGAGAAAGCGGTAGGCAACAGCATCAGGCTTCAATAGTATCCGCCTGATGTAGCGCCTGACTGACCACTTGTCGCTGTTCCAATAGTATTGGGCTGGTGCGGTCACGAGGATAGGGCAATGTCACGGGCAAAATTGCGCTAATCCGGCCAGGTCGGGGCGACATCACCACTACTCTGTCAGCCAGAAAAACCGCCTCCTCCACATCGTGCGTCACCAGCAGAATCGTCAAATCTGTTTGCTGGCGAATCTCCGCCAGACGTTCCTGCAACTGCTGTTTGGTGAGCGCATCCAGCGCACCAAAAGGTTCATCCAACAAGAGAATACGCGGCGTCGACACCAGCCCACGAGCAATTGCCACACGCTGCGCCATTCCTCCTGATAGCTGATGCGGCCATGCGTCGGCAAAGCCTTCCAACCCCATCATCTGGAGATAGTGTGCAATACGGTGCGTCACTTCCGCAGGAGAAAGATCGAGGTTGAGCATACCGAGGCGAATATTGTCCGTCACGGTTAGCCACGGAAACAGGCGCGGTTCCTGAAACACCAGACTGACATCATCGGGAATACCGCGCACAGGCCGTTCGCCAATCAGAATGCGTCCACGTTCTGTGGTATCAATCCCGGCCGCCAAACGCAGCAGCGTCGATTTACCACAGCCGCTGGCACCGATGACCGCAACCAGTTCGCCAGCCTGCAGCGACAGATCGATGTCCTGTAACACCGTCAGCGACGCGCCGTTGACGGTAAAATGTTTAGTAATGTGCTGAAAATGCAGGGACATAGATTCTCCGTTAACGGTCACGCAAAGCGCCAGCGGGTCAGCCGCCGTTCAGATAAGGTAATCAATCGGGAAAACAACGCGGCCACCGCAGCAATCAGCACCACGCCCGCCATGATGCGATCGGATTCAAGCAATTGCTGTGCGCGAATCATCATGCCGCCCAATCCCTCTCCCGACGGCATGAAATACTCTGCGCCAATCGCGCCCGTCCACGCATGCATCAGCGCCAGCCGCAGGCCGGAAAACAGCGGCGGCAATACGCTGGGCAATATCAACGTGCGAAGCGTCTGCACTGGCGTCAGACGTAGAACCTGCGTCACTTCCAATAGCGCGGGCGGAAGTTGGGCTATCCCCTGACGGGTTGCCAGCATCACAGGAAAGAACGCCGCGACGGCGATAAACACGATTTTGGCGCTCTCCCCTAAACCAAACCAGGCGGTGATCAGCGGCAGCCAGGCAAATAGCGCCACGCAGCGCAGCGCGGACAGCGCCGGATTAAACAGCCTGTCGGCGATACGCCAACCGCCGAGTAACGCGCCGACCAGCACGCCGATCGCACTACCCAGCACAAAGCCCTGCAGCGCACGCAACAGGCTGGCATGGAGATCGGCCGACAGCCCGCCCTGAACCAGTCCTGTCCACAGCGCGTCGATCACGCTGCTCGGTGCAGGAAGAAAGGCCACGTTCACCCACTCGTGCACGCTGCTCACCTGCCACAGCACAACCAGTACCAGTGGCGCTAACCAGGGCGTCAGCGACAGGCTCGGCAGCGCATAACCCAAGCTATCGCGACCCAGCACTGGCGCAGGCCAGTGAATCCAGCGACGCTCCAGCTTCAGCAGCACGCGCTCCCCGGCAAACCCCAGTACACCAATAATCAGAATGCAGACGAACACCAAATCCAGCATAAATAGCTGGCGACTTTGTACCAGCAGATAGCCCAGCCCTTCGCTGGATGCGAGTAGCTCGACCGCGATCAAGGCGACCCATCCGGTAGAAAACGCCAGCCGAATGCCCGTCATCACATACGGCAGCATCGCAGGCAGAATCAGGTAACGCAGGAAGGCGGCGGGCGGTAAACGCAGGCTACGCGCCATTTCATGCAGTTTTTGTGGCGTCTGTTGGATACCCGCGCAGGTATAAAGCGTCACTGGCACCGTTACCGATTTCACCAGCACTACCAGTTTCAGCGCTTCACCGATACCCAGCGACAGCATCAAAAGCGGAATCCAGGCCAGCGTCGGGATCTGCGCGATGACGGTGAAGAGCGGCATAAACAGCGCATTCAACTGGCGATTTAGACCAAACAGGCTGCCGAGCACCAGACCCAGCGCGATCCCGCCGCTAAAGCCAATCACCAGCCGGATCAGGCTGATAGGCAACTGATGAATCAACTCTTCGGGGATAAAAGCTCGGGCGCTATCGATAACCGCCAGCGGCGAAGGCAGGATCTGTTCAGACATCCATCCGTGACGGCTGGCCAGCCACCAGCCAGCAAGGACCAGCAGTGGAACGACTAATGAAATGACCAACGCGGAATATCCCGCCGACAGCGTGGCGGTCAGCGAAACGTCAGGGGCGGAGCGTATCCGCGACGGGTATTTGGGCATCATGATCGTCGGTATCCGGCTACGTTATTTCTGCGTTAGCAGGGATAGACGCGTAATCCCAGCCTGCTCGACATCGGCCAGCAGCGCGGCGACAGCACCGTAATTCGCCTCTTTGTCCGCCTGCACCTGCACCACCAAGTCCGCATTACCCGCTTTAGCCTGTTGCAGACGCGGCACCAGCTGTTCGCGTGCCAGACTTTCTTTATTGATGAAGACGCGCTGCTCGCCATCAATGCTAATCACCACCGGATCGGCACGATCGGCCGGTGCCACCGCCGACGTTTTCGGCAGCTGAATCGGAATAGCATTCGTCAACATCGGCGCGGTAACAATAAACACCACCAACAGCACCAGCATGACGTCCACGAGCGGCGTGATATTCATTTCACTCATGACGTCTTCATCATTACGCGAGGTAAACGCCATATCAGACCACCTCTCTCAGGTTCTTCACGGAGAAAGCAGCGGCCGATGGTTCAGCGCTGGTATGAAACGTGCTGACATGAAAATCGTGTGCCTGCATCACGCTGTAAACATCATGGGCGAAGTCATCCATGTCTGCGACAGCCAGCTTGAGGCGACGTAAAAAGTAGTTGTAGATCAGTACCGCAGGAACCGCGACGGCAATCCCGATTCCGGTCGCAATCAGCGCGTTGCCAATCGGCCCCGCAACGGTATCCAGACTGGCAGAACCAGAAAGCCCTATCTCCTGCAACGCCGCCATAATCCCCCAGACGGTACCAAACAGGCCGATAAACGGCGACGTGCTGCCGATACTAGCCAGAACCGCCAGCCCGCTTTCCAGCGAACGGCGTTCACGCTGGATCTGCTGTTGCAGCGCGCGCTCAACCCGATCGGGCAGATGCATATTCAGAGCAAGTTGCCCACTGATCCGCTCCGGCGCTTTAACGGCGGCCAGCGCCAGATTGGCGAGGGAACCGGGCTGTTTTGCGCTGGTTTCTGGCGTCTGGCTGACGTCATCCTGCTGCCAGAAGGCGGCACGAAAGCGTCGATCGCGCCGCTGCGCCCGCCCATATTGGACGAATTTCAGTAGCCCCAGTCCCCAGGTGACGAGAGAAAACAACAGCAGCAACAGAATCACTGCGCCTTCCGCAGAAAAGAGTTCAATGTGTCCGAGCGTCATAACCAATACCTCATGAATTTAGCGAAAAATCGACGGGAACAACCACCCAGCCGCTAACCGGTTGACTGCCACGGCGCGCCGGAACGAAAGACCAGCGCCGCACCGTATCTCTGGCGGCGTCATCCAGCGAGGGATAGCCGCTTGATTGATGGATACGAATGGTTTGCACCTTGCCGTCGGCACGCACCTGCACGTTCAACAGCACGGTGCCTTCATAACCACGGCTAATCGCCACGTCGGGATAAGACGGTGCGGGATTGTGCAGGTAGTCAGCATTCGCGAGCGGTGGCGTCAACGGCGCATCAACGGGCTGTGCGACCGCCTTTTGCGCCACCAGAGCAGGTGTTATCGGGGCTGCTGCCGATGCGGCTTCCGCCTGAGGTTTCGGCGTCGGTACGGGCGGATTCTTTTTCACCGCGACCTTTTTCGGCGCGGGTTCCGGCTTTTTCTCAGGCTCTTTTTTCTCGGGTTCCTTTTTTTCAGGTTTCGGCGGCAACAGCGCGTTGTCATCCACCGGCTTGTCCACGGGCGGCGGAGCGAGTTCTGGCGGTGGCGTTACGACGTCAGGCTCAATAGGTTCAGGTTCGACAGGTTGGGGTTGCGGCACTGGTTCGGCAACCGCAGCAACCAGCTCGACGCTGACAGGCTGTGGCCGGGCCGGTACCGTAACGGGCGGTGTCGATGCGCTGTTGAATAACGCCAGTACCGCCGCGTGCAATAGCAACGTCGCGACCACCGCCAGCCAGCGTTCCGATCGGGACGAAACCGTCGTATTCAACGTCGGCAAGCGCGGCTGCACGACGCCGCTCACCCGGCTGGCGTGCGGAGTCGGCTCCGGTGAATAAGACCGGGAGCCTGACGCTGCTCCCGCATAGAGTAATTCCGTCATGGTATGTGCTCCTGACCGTGTTTATTTATACCCGTCATACTTCACATTGCAGGCGTCATGGATAGATGACCTGAAATAGCGTTGGAATAATCGATTCTTCTCGAGTGCTTAATAAAGTCAACGTATGTATCTGTATATCGATATTTATTTAATTGGAAAGATAATGGCATTCATCGTCTAACGACAAACTAAAGGTAATAAGTCCCGATAGGCTAATGCATAGTTGGAATAGTTTTTTTTCGTTCGCTGCATAGTGATGAAATAAGCGATGAATGCTGATTTAGCTATTTACTAAAAATAATAATGCTTTTTTTGTATTAGTCAGTTTATTGCCAAGCCTTTAAATGTGGTTCTGCAACAAGATGACGCCGTGCTAAACCGGCGCAATAACAACATTGATATTCGCACACTCACATTCAAACACCTCATCACTGGCGGGCAAGAAATGACAACATCAGGACGAAAATGGTTAGTGACCGGCTTATTGGCAATGGGTATGGCCTGGTCAGGCATCGCATCGGCGATTACTGAAATTCGTATTGCCGCACCAGACATTGGCGCAGGCACAAAACCCAGCGGCGGCGGCCTGCTTGACGTCATTCACAGCCAGAAGCTGCTGGAGCGCGAGTTTGGTAAAGACGGGATCAGCGTCCGTTGGACATTCATCAAAGGCGCAGGCCCCGTCATCAACGAAGCGTTTGGCAACCATCAGGTTGACGTGGCCTATCTGGGCGATTTAGCCAGCATTATCGGTCGCTCTCGCGGTCTGGATACGCGCGTGATCGCCGTAGCATCACGCGGCATCAACCATTATCTGGCGGTAGCGAAAGGCTCCGGTATTGAGAAAATCCCCGACTTGAAAGGAAAACGTATTGGTATCTTTCGTGGAACAGCGGGCGAGCTGTCCTTCGTTAGCGCGCTCGATTCACAGGGCCTGAAGCCTTCTGATGTGAAGCTGATCAATCTCGATTTCGCAGCAGCCAGCGCGGCGTTAGCCGCTGGGCAGATTGACGCTACCTGGGGCGGCAGCAATACGCTTTCGCTGCGGGATAAAGGGCTGGCGGACATTCCACTGTCGAGCCGTGACCTGAATGGCGCAGGCCAGCTCAGCGGCTTTCTGCTGGTGGATGAGAAATTTGCCAAAGGTAACGAGGATATTCTGCGCCGCTTGGTCAAAGTCCAACGAGAAGCGGCAAACTGGGCCAGCGATGAGAAAAATAAAGATGAGTTTATTCGACTCTTAGCTATCCAATCAGGGTATCCGGAAAATATATTACGCGTCGAATGGGATACATTGCCGCCATTAACCGAGCGTCTTTCACCCGAATTGGATCCAGCCTTTGTGGAAAAATTAAAACGCGCCGTCACATTGGCCTATGAATCACGCCTTATTCGGCTGCCTTTTGATGTCGATAAATGGCTGGATGATTCTTATCTAAAAGCAACTCAGTAATTTATCCCCCCCAAAAATTATAACCCACGTATTGCCGTGACATTCACGGCAATCGGCAGCCTATTGACGACATTCGGACGAAGCTATGTATTTAAAAAAACACCAGCAGTATTTAAAAGAACACCAGCGAAAAATAACATCGGGCCTTTTAATGAGCTGCGTCTTAACGCTTCCCGCGATGGTGCGAGCAGCCGATCCGCAAATCACAACGGATAACCCATCACAACAGATCACACCCGGCACCGAGGCAGCAACCGCCGCCCCCGTTCAACTAAAGCGTGTGAAAGTGAATGCTCAGCGTACGCCTGTTCAACCACCGACCACGCTGGCATCGGTGATCGATGGCAAAACGCTCGAAGAAGAACGGATCTACCGCTTTGAAGAACTGTCGCAACTGGTAACAGGGCTGGATGTCGATACCGTCGATGTGATGGACACCACCGTGACCATTCGTGGGATTGGTGACGGCGGCGAGAGCGGGACGAATATCGGTATGCCGGGCAGCGTGGGCCTGTTTGTCGATGGTGTTTACTTGTCACGCCCCGGCGTCATCTCTAATGATTTGCTGGATATCGACAGCACCCGCGTGTTGAAAGGCCCGCAGGGCGCGGCCTATGGCTTCAATACCACCGGTGGCGCAATTGATATTCGCACCCGCAAGCCGACCTTCACGCCTGAATATTCACTGGAGCAATCGTTCGGGCAGCGCGGCTATCTGCAATCCAAACTGATGGCGTCCGGGCCACTCAGCGACCACTGGGCGGGACGCATCAACCTGTCGCGCACGGAGCGTGGTGGAAACGTCACGAATATCGAAAACGGCCATAAGCTGGGGGGCAGCACCAATAACGGCGTGCGCGGTCAGTTGCTGTATCAGCCGAATGACAGCTTTAGCCTCAGAATCACCGGTGACTACAGCGATTCCACGCAGCGTCCGGTCTCGGTACTGGTCAGTGCAACTGACGATTTCCGCACCCGCGCGCAACAAACTGGCCTCAAGGTCGTCGGCGGTCGTCAGGTCGCGATGGATGACGAGAATATTATTCGTGTTGCGCAAGGCGGTGGCTCGGTAGAGGCCAACTGGAAGCTGAAGAGCGGCTATAGCCTCAACTCTCTGTCATCACTGCGCTATTTCCGCGTGCTGCCCAGCACGGCGGATAACTGGAATATCCCGCTCTATCGCGACAGCGGCGCTGACGTACGCGATCGCGTCTGGTCGCAAAGTTTTTGGCTCGACTCGCCCAAAGGCAATACCTTCGATTATTCAGTGGGCGTCGATTACTGGGGTGAGAACCTCGATACCGAGGCAAACAGTCGCTACTACAACGACAATCGCGTGCGGACGTGGGTCGGAAATGGCTATCAGGGCATTAACGTTCAGCGCTTTGGCACGCTGGATGACACCGTCTATTCCGTCTATGGTCGCGGGACCTGGCATGCCGCCGATAAACTCGATGTCATTGTCGGTCTGCGTCAAACCTATGAAAAGAAAGAGGGAACATTCCAGCGTAAAAATCGCGCCACCTTTGACTCCGGTCCGCTCTCGCAAACTAACCATCTACCCTCTGGCTCCATCAGCCTGAACTGGTTCGCGGCACCGAATGTCACGCCTTACGTCACGTTAGGCTACGGGGAAAAATCCGGCGGCCTGAACGTGTCCTCCGGTGCCGCAAGGCAACTGGGGATTGATTCGCTGTACGTCGATCCAGAAAAAACCCGTTCAGCGGAGCTGGGGGTTAAAACCCACTGGCTACAGCGCAAAGTGGAATGGAATACCGCGCTGTTCTGGAGCGTCGTCGAAGATTTCCAGAACAATGCCTATGACGAGGAAACGGATACCAGCTATCTGATTAACGCCGGGAAGTTCCGCTCGCGCGGCGGCGAAACGCAGTTAACGCTGCGCCCCGTTGACGGCCTGAGCATCAGTCTGGCCGGTACTGTTCTGGATGCCAGCTACCTGAATTTCCCTAACGCCCGCTGCCCGTCAGAAATCTCCGCCGTGTCGTGCGATATGTCTGGGAAGCGCGTCTTTAAATCCCCAACGCTGAGCTACAACACGCGCGTGCGTTATCAATGGGATACGCCAAATAACCTACAAGCCTCGGTTTCCGGTCAATGGTCATGGCGGAGCTGGGCCTACGGCACACTCGACGACTCCGAATCCAACCGCATTCCTTCGTACGGCGTCCTCAACCTGTCTAGCGGGCTGAGCGGCAAGCAAAGTGACAACCGCTGGAACGTGTCGCTGTGGGTGAAAAACGCGCTGGATAAAAACTACTACCGCTCCGTCAGAGGCTCCAGCGCCACAACGGGCGTGATTGGTGAACCGCGCATGGTCGGGATCTCCGTCGGCTACGATTTCAAGGGCTAACGTCATGGACAAGATGGCTTACTCGCGCCGACGCTTCCTGCGCGACAGCACGCTGCTGGCGTTGTCGGCACCGTTCTGGAGATCTGCGCACGCCGCCGCGCCGCTTGCCTCTACCTACGCTGGTGAAGTGGTGCCGCAGGTCGGCCTGCACTGGCTGGACGGACAGCCGCCTCGCGCGTTCACCGGCGTGACCTGGGGCGTCCCCTGGCCGCAGGGGGCGGTGCACAACGACAGTGGTTTCCAACTGCATGATGCACAGCAGCGAGCTTATGACCTGCAAAGCTGGCCACTGGCTCGCTGGCCGGACGGATCGATTAAATGGTCTGCACATGCGCTGGGCGGTGACACCCCGCCGGAAGACGGACTAACGTTGCGGCCGACAGCCCAAGCAGAGAAGCCATCGGGTTCCGGGATGGTCAGCGAACATGACCACGGCTGGACGGTGGATACCGGACACATTCGCTGCGTGATTCCACGTTCTGGCCCCCGTCTGATCGAAGAGATCTGGCGGGATAATCGTCTGGCGTTAACCAACGGCAGGCTGGTGCTGCGCATGCAGCGAGGGACGGAAACAGATAGCACACTGACGCAGGATGCCTATCAGGGCGTGATCGAGACGGTCACGGTGGAGCAAAATGGGCCGCAGCGGACGGTGATTGCGCTACGCGGTACACACCACGCGCAGCCGCAGGGGGCGACGCACATCCCCTTTATTATCCGGCTGTATAGCTATGCGAACACCGACTCACTGCGCGTCATACACACGCTGATCTATGACAACGACGACGACCACCTCAGCCTGAAAGGGCTTGGTCTGGCGTTCGACGTTCCGCTACAGGGAGAACTGCACGATCGCCACGTCCGTTTCGTTTCGGATCAGGGCGGGCTCTTTCGTGAGGCAGTACGCGGCCTGAGTGGACTACGTCGCGATCCCGGCGCAGCCGTTATCGCGGCACAGCTGGCGGGGCAAGCCACGCCGCCGATAGCGGATTTTTCACCGGATGTCGGGAAACGGCTGGATTACATCCCCGCATTTGGCAGTTACCGCCTGACGCAGCACCACCCTGACGGCTTCCAGATACACAAACGCACCGCAGCCGGACAGGGCTGGCTCCTTTCCGCCACGGGCGAACGGGCAGCGGGCGTCGGCTATCTGGGTACGCCGAAAGGCGGCGTGGCGTTCGGCCTGCGTCATTTCTGGCAGAGCTACCCAGCCTGTCTGGAAATCGAAAATGCCCACACCGACACCGCGACCGTCACGCTCTGGCTATGGTCACCGTGGGCGGAACCGATGGATATGCGCTTTTATCACGACGGGCTGGGTCAGGATACCCATGACAAACAGCGCGAGGGGCTGGCAATTACCTACGAAGATTACGAACCGGGCTTCGGTTCGGCGGTCGGCGTGGCACGCACCAGCGAACTGTTTATCGATGTGCTGCCCGCAACGCCAGACGCGGAAAATCTGGTGAATCGGGCGCGTCGTATGCAGCAACCGCCGCTGCTGGTGGCAGATGCACAGGATCTGCATCGCGCGCAGGCATTTGGCCCACTGTGGGCACCCGCCATTTCCTCTTCTGCCACCACGTCGGCCCGAATTCGGCTGGAGAAACAGCTGGACGCGTATTTCGACGCCTATCAGCAGGAAGTCGAACAGCGCAAGTGGTATGGCTTCTGGGATTTCGGCGACGTGATGCACACCTATGACAGCGACCGTCACGTCTGGCGCTACGACGTGGGCGGCTACGCGTGGGATAACTCGGAACTCAGCACCGATCTGTGGCTCTGGTATTACTTCCTGCACAGCGGGCGCGCCGAGGCGTTTCGCATGGCGGAAGCCATGACGCGCCACACGGGCGAGGTTGACGTACACCATCTGGGACGCTTCAGTCCGCTGGGGTCGCGGCACAATGTCCGCCACTGGGGCGACAGCGCCAAGCAATTGCGTATTTCTACCGTCGCCAACCGCCGCTTTCTCTACTATCTCACCGCCGATGAGCGCATCGGTGAACTGATGGACGAACAGGTCGAGGCGCTGCGCACACTTGGCACCGTGCTGCCCGGCCGCAAAATCGGACAGACGTATCCCGATAACCCAAACCATATCAGCCTAGGGTTCGGCACCGACTGGGGTGCCGTCGCTGCCGCGTGGCTCACCGCCTGGGAACGCCATGGCGATCCAACGATGCGTGAACGCTTGCTCAACAGCATGCAGACGCTAGCCAGCCAGCCGCACGGTTTTTTCACTGGCAGCGCCGCCATCGATCCCGATACCGGCCGCTTTCTTCCCGCGCCTGCGGATCAGGTAGAAATTTCACACCTCAGCGCGGTTTTCGGTCTGACGGAAATCTGTAGCGAACTGGTTGAGGCGTTGCCCGACCCCGCCTTTACACACGCATGGCTCGACTACTGCCGGCTGTATAACGACCCCGTCGCGTTAAGTGCGGCCGTGGGCAAGACGGTGAAAAAGCTCAATCTGGCTCAGGGACATGCCCGACTGACCGCCTTTGCCGCCCGACAGTTGAACGATCGCGCGCTGGCACAGCGCGCCTGGGCAGAGTTTACCGCTGGTAGCGGCGGCATCGCCCATCCAACGCTCGAACAGCGGCGCTTAACACCCCCTACGGTGCTCTATCCCATCAACGAGCCGCTAATTGACTCCACCATTGATAAACATTCTGGCAGCACCGCAGCCACCAATCTGGCGACCAACGCCGTCGCCCAGTGGGGATTAACGGCCATCGCCCTGCTGGCCTTGCTGGATGACATTCCCTCTTCTTAATGCCGCCCCCCGGCGGCACGTTACAGGACATCACCATGACTGACCCAGGCTGTACTGAAAACACGCTCCTCTTGTCGCCGCAGGCAGACGGCGCGCGTGAAATTATCGATTCACCACACCGTTCAACGTTTCTCTGGTCCACGGATCCCGCTGGCCAGTCGCTACGCTGGCAGGTGGAGCAGGAAGATCCTGATCGCACGGCGATCCAGACAACGCCAGAACGTCTGACGCTGGAAAGCGCCGCTGGGCTGACGATCTGGCTGGATGCCCCGCTCTCGGGCACCTATCGCATCGCCTTTACGCGAGAAGTTCTGGTCGCCGATCGCCCTTACGACCGCGTATCCGACCTGAACCAGTTCTGGGCCGCGCGCGACCTGCACCACCCGAACCTGTTTACCCGGTACGGCAAGCTCAACGAGTATGACAGCCTGAATCTGTACTATGTCGGGATGGGCGGTAACTGGAACAGCACCACGCGCTTTCGCTATTACGACGGTCACGGCGAGCGCCTGCTGCTCGGCGAGTACACCGATGCCGCGCATCTGCTGCGTCCTCATCATCGCTATCGCATCGTGATTGAAGTAGATCGGCGGGAAACCCGTTTTTGGGTCGACGATGTGCTCTATTTCTACGCCAGCTATCCGAATACGCCCGCTCCCGGCTATTTCAGCTTTCGGACGGTATTTTCGCGTCAGGAAATAAGCGAGTTCAGCATCACTCCGCTGTAAGCGCTACAGGTGTACCGTGCAGGCCGCTATCGACCTGCACGAAGGTTTCAATCAGCTTGCGCGCCAGCAGCGATAGGCGGGCATCCGCCAGATAAATAATGCCGTAGTGGGTATAAAATTCATCGGTGTTGTCGTCCAGACCGGCAATCTTCAACATGTGAATACCATGCCGATCGGGCTCGTTGAAATGATTGGTCGTCCCAATGGCATCCGAATGACGTACTACGTCCAGAAGACTGTAGCCATTCTCACACTCAATGCTGGTGCGAATATCCAGCTTACCGCTCAGCTGTACCAGCGCGCGGTGCAGGTTGGGCGGGCGGATCGTTGCCGCCAGCGGATAGGAAAAGAACTGCTCGACGGTAATCTCTTCCTGCGTCGCCAGCGGGTGTCCGCTACGGCAGCAAAATCCCCAGCGGTGCTGGCTCAGCGGCTGTACGCGATAGCGGGTATCGAATTCAAAGTTGCGCATATCCGCCACGATGAAATCCAGCTCTTCGGCCATCAGTCGATGGCCCAGCGCCTGCCAGTTATCGACGCGAAAAACCATCCGCACCTTTGGGTAATGTCGCGAGAAATCCCCGATCACCTGCGGCATTAGCCAGGCAGCGGGAGCCGGACCGCAGCCAAAATTCACTTCGCCCGCTTCGTTCTCATTGAACTGTTGAATGTCGTTAAACAGATCGTGCGTCTGATTAATCAGGCGACGCGCGTGTTCCAGCACCACCAATCCTTTCGGTGTCGGCTCCAACTGGTTCATGCGATCAATCAGGCGGGTGCCGATAGTCTGTTCCAGCGACTGGATGCTGCGGCTAAAAGCGGATTGGGAAAGCTTCATCGCCTGTGCCGCCGACGTAAAATTGCGATGCTCAATCAGGGCAATAAAGTGGCGCAGTTGGCGAAGATCGATATTCATAGCGGCAATCGGCGTGTCATCAAGACGGAAGGAATAGGCAGGCTAGCAGGTCTGTTGGTGCAGAAAAAATAATAAAACCGGTGTTTATATTCTCGTCGGTTATATACGTAGGAACTGGCGTGATGGGAAGGTAAAGATTTGGGGAAATACAGAGAATAGCGCCCCCGCCACTGGCGAGGGCATCCGCTTTCGTAGATCAGAACAGTTTTTTCGCTGTATCCAACCAGTCGCCTTTGAAAGGACGCTTCATGTTCTCAATGGCATCAACGATGTCGTGGTGCACCATTTTTTCATTCTGGATACCGACACAGCGGCCGCCGTAGCCCTGCTGTAACAGCTCAATAGAGTAGGCCCCCATGCGTGAAGCCAGAATACGGTCGTAGGCAACCGGTGAGCCGCCGCGTTGAATGTGACCCAGTACGGTCGCACGGGTTTCGCGTCCCGTTTCTTTCTCAATGTATTTCGCGAGTTCATCGACATCGCACACCAGTTCGGTGATCGCCACAATCGCGTGTTTCTTGCCTTTCTCGATGCCCGCTTTAATTTCACAGACCAGATCTTCCGGGCTGAACGGCACTTCTGGCAGAACGATGAACTCACAGCCGCCGGCAATCGCCGCCGCCAGCGTCAGGTCGCCGCAGTGGCGTCCCATGACTTCAACAATGGAAATACGCTGGTGTGAAGAGGAGGTATCACGCAGGCGGTCAATCGCTTCCAGCACGGTTTCCAGCGCGGTGAAGTAACCGATAGTGTAGTCCGTACCCGCGACGTCGTTATCGATCGTGCCGGGCAAGCCGATACAAGGGAAACCCATTTCGGTCAGACGCTTGGCACCCATATAGGAACCGTCACCACCGATGACGACCAGCGCATCCAGACCGCGTTTCTTCATGTTTTCTACGCAGACCTGGCGCACCGCTTCATCACGGAACTGCGGGAAACGCGCGGAACCCAGAAATGTACCGCCACGGTTAATCACATCCGATACGCTGTAGCGATCCAACTGCTCCATGCGATCTTCGTACAAGCCCTGATAACCATCATAAATGCCGTAAATTTCCAACCCTTCCGTTAGTGCAGCGCGAACCACACCACGAATTGCGGCATTCATACCTGGTGCATCGCCACCGCTCGTCAACACTCCGATTCTTCTAATCATGACAACCTCTGGACTTGTAGATGTAATTTTGCAGGATTCTTCTATCGTAAATTCACCGCCGCCGTGAAACAGGCAGCAACGCCTTATTCTTTTATTAGCATATTATAACAAACACCCGAAGCTGAATTGATTCAGGTCAGGCTAAATTGTGCATAAATTTTCATGGCGTATCACGTTTTTAACATAAAATGCTGAAACCTGGCCGACTACGCCGTCAATCTGCCACGCTGATTTTCCGGCACAGCAGAAACCGGATCCTGATGGATAATAATATCAGCACCTGGAAACTGTTCACGCAATGCCTGCTCTAGATCGTCTGCGATTTGATGCGCCTGAACCAGCGGCAGCGTGTCATCCATTTCCAGATGCAGTTGAATAAAGCGCGTTGGGCCAGAACGTCGGGTACGCAACGCATGTGCGCCGCGAATGCCCGGCCAGTTCACAATCATCTCAGCAATAGCGCGATGCTCGTCCTCCGGCAGCGCGCGATCCAACAGCGACTGCACGGCGTCATACCCCATGCGTAACGCGCTATATAAAATATAGCCGCCAATACCCAATGCAAACAGGGAGTCAGCGCGCGTAATGCCTTTCCAACTGAGCACCAACGCCACCAGAATCGTGCCGTTCATCAACAGGTCGGACTGATAATGCAGCATGTCCGCACGCACCGCCTGACTATGCGTGCGCTTCACCACCCAGCGCTGGAACGACACCAGCAGCAGCGTAGCCACCAGCGCAATGGACGTCACCCACATGCCCACTTCCGGCGCGTGCAGCGTCTGCGGTTCCAGCGAATGTTGCAGCCCTGTCAGGATCAGGAACAGCGCCGAGCCAGAGATAAACATGCTTTGCGCCAGTGCAGCCAGTGATTCCGCTTTGCCGTGGCCGAATGCGTGTTCGTTATCTGCCGGCTGCAACGAGTAGCGCACTACCAGCAGATTCACCAGCGACGCGGCGATATCCATCAACGAATCAACCAGTGATGCTAGCAGGCTCACCGAACCAGTATGCCACCAGGCAAATACTTTCATTACGAACAGCACCAGCGCCACGGCCGTTGCGCTTACGGCTGCCAGCGTCACCAAACGCGCATAGTGTGGACTCATCATACCCTCACGTAAAACGGATGCCCTTACAGAAAACGGAGACCTTGACGGAAAAAAGGGTCGCTTAGGTCATTACCCGTATTCAGTTTGCCAATGACGTTTTTAACACACGGGAATAGCGGACAAACGTAAAAATACAGCACACGGTTGCCAGTATCGCCATCGCCGCCCCCATGAAACCGATGTCGGGCAGGCCCAAATGGACAATCACCTGATTGCCAAGCAGCGCACCGCCGCCGATCCCAATGTTATAAATCCCTGAGTAGAGCGCCATCGCCACGTCGGTAGCATCCGATGCCAGCGTCAGCACTTTGACCTGCATTCCCAGACTCAGCGCCATAATAGCGATCCCCCAGACGACACACAGCGTCGACAGGCTCCAGCCGCTGAATGACAAAGGCAGCAGGAGTAGTAAACACACCGCCAGAAACGCGAACGAGACAATCAGGAAGCCTGCCGGATATTTGCTGCTGTAGCGGCTAAACAACATGCTGCCAATGATGCCAGCACCGCCAAAAATCAGCAGCAAGATGGTGGTGAAGTTTTCACTCAACAACGCCACTTTCTGGATAAAAGGCTCGATATAACTGTAGGCGGTAAAGTGCGCGGTTACGATCATCACGGTCAGGCCGTACACACACAGCAGTGCCGGACGTTTAAGCAGGAGAGGCAAACTCTTCAACGAACCGGAATTACTGCTCGGCAGCACAGGCAGCAGTTTCATCAGACCAACCATAATCCCCGCAGCGAGCAGGCCAATAAGGACAAATGTCACACGCCAGCCCAGATACTGCCCAACCACACGCCCCAGCGGTAACCCCAGCACCAGCGCCAACGCCGTGCCGGTCGCCAGCAAACTTAACGCCTGTGCTTTTTTGTCCGCGGGAGCCAGACGTACCACCAGAGATGCCGTAATCGACCAGAACACCGCGTGAGCCAGCGCCACGCCGATACGAGCGATCACCAGCACCCAATAGTTCCAGGCCAGACCGGACAACACATTGCTGACGGCGAACAGGATAAAGATTTTGATCAGCAGGCTGCGTCGCTCCATATCACTGGACATCAGCATGCAGGGCAGCGACATCAGCCCGACCACCCAGGCATAGATCGTAATGATCAACCCGACCTGCGCGGCGCTCATGGAAAAGCTGGCGGCGATGTCTGACAGGAGCGCAACGGGGGCAAATTCAGCGGTGTTAAAAATGAAGGCCGCCAGAGAAAGGCTGACGACGCGTAACCAGGCGGTCGAACGGGAAGAACGGGTCATGATATTGATATCAAAAGTTAAAATAAAAGAATGCGCCCCCTGTCGTGGCAGAGGCTAACGCGATGGAGCAATGGTACAGGGAAAGAATGACATCGCCGTGTAATCGGCGAGCGGCCAAGGGTATTTCAGCGTGCTTTTATGAGGATGTCAGCCAAAAGCCTGAAGACAGGTAAGGGAACATTCATGAGCATCATTTTTGGTGCTCACATTCTACGCTTTACCGCTCCCTTACGCTGTCTTTTTTCGTGCCGAATTTTAGGCAAAAAAAAGCCCTCCATCATGGAGGGCAAAAAGACAGGGATGGTGTCTATGGCAAGGAAAAACAGGGTGTGTACCTACTACACATTACTACTCGGACTGCACTACGCTTACTACAAGCTACTTACTACACTCGCACTACTACTCGGGATTCTCTGTCTCGGCATGGCTTGTCATACCTGGTGCCGGCGCAGCCATCTGGTTAAACAGGGATATCTGCTGCTGCATCTCTTTCATGCGTTGCTTATGCTTCAGCTCTAATATCTCTTTCTGCGCTGGCGTCAGCAGGTTATACATTTGGTTGCGCACTCGGGTCATCTGGATCTGACGCTCAAGCTGCACACTCATCATTCGGGTTATCTGCGCTCGCACCGCCGCTTCATCAAACGTTTCTGCCGTCACCAGCTTATGCATGGCTTTAACATCTTCGGCATTAAACGCCGGTTTGTCCTGACGACTCTGGTGCATCAAATCACGCATTTGCTGACGCTGTTGCTCAGTCAGCCTCACGCCATCGAACATACCTTGCTGGCCGGATGCGCCTTTTGTGACGGAATCATCGATATGCCAGCCGCTCGCCGGGGCGTCTCCACTTTCTGCTGCAAAGGCGGTAAAAGTGCCTAACATAAGCAGTGAAGCAAGAGATAAGGTTGCGAACTGTTGCATCAATAACTCTCCAGAGCGGTACGTCATTTTGTGAATCAATGAACAGGAGTCTACGCATCTTGCTGCAAACATGCGTCAGAGGATGTAAAACTACGTAAAGTCATGGAATAGCGCTAATCTATGTCGTATTTTGCCCTTGGAGGTAGAGAAAACATGAATAAAATTCTGCTGGTTGATGACGATAGAGAGCTGACCGCTTTACTGAAAGAATTGCTCGAAATGGAAGGTTTTAACGTCGTTGTCGCCTACGACGGCGAGCAGGCGTTACAGATATTAGATAACACCATTGACCTATTATTACTGGATGTGATGATGCCGAAGAAAAACGGTATCGATACATTAAAAGAACTACGACAGCAGCATCAAACACCGGTCATTATGCTGACCGCCCGCGGCAGCGAATTAGACCGCGTTCTTGGTCTGGAACTGGGTGCGGATGATTATCTGCCGAAGCCCTTTAACGACCGAGAGCTGGTGGCGCGAATTCGCGCGATTCTCCGCCGTTCCAACTGGACCGATCAACAGCAGGCGGGTGATAACAGCGCCCCGACGCTGGAAGTCGACGGCTTGCGTCTGAACCCCGGACGGCAGGAAGCCAGCTTTGACGATATCGTGCTGGATTTGACGGGCACCGAATTTACGCTGCTCTATCTGCTGGCACAGCGGCTGGGACAGGTGGTTTCACGCGAACATTTAAGCCAGGAAGTGCTTGGGAAACGGCTGACGCCGTTTGACCGCGCGATCGATATGCATATCTCGAACCTGCGACGTAAATTGCCAGAACGCAAGGACGGTCTGCCTTGGTTTAAAACGCTGCGTGGACGAGGCTATTTGATGGTATCGGCTGCATGATCAATAGTTTGACCGCTCGTATTTTTGCCATTTTTTGGTTAACGCTGGCGCTGGTACTCATGCTGGTTCTGATGGTGCCCAAGCTGGACTCGCGCCAGCTTACCGCCTTGCTGGAAAACGAGCAGCGGCAGGGCATCATGCTGGAACAGCACATTGAAGCAGACCTCGCCAACACGCCAGCCAACGATCTGCGCTGGTGGCTACGGCTGTTCTGGGTACTGGAGAAGTGGGCTCCGCCGGGACAGCGCCTTTTTCTGGTCACCAGTGAAGGCCGGATCTTCGGCGTAGAGAAGCATGAAACCCCGATTGTGCGTAATTTTATCGGGCTGTCGGATAACGCCGATCATCCGCAAAAGAAAAATTATGGCCGCATTGAGCTTCTCGGTCCTTTTGCGATCCGCGATGGTGATGACAACTACCAGCTTTATCTGATTCGCCCTGCCAGCAGTCCGCAGTCCGATTTCATTAGTCTGCTGTTTGACCGTCCTTTGCTGCTGCTGATCTTCACCATGTTGATCAGTTCACCGCTGCTACTTTGGCTTGCCTGGAGTCTGGCGAAACCCGCACGTAAGCTAAAACATGCTGCCGACGAAGTCGCCAAAGGCAACTTACGCCAGCACCCGGAGCTGGAATCCGGTCCGCAGGAGTTTCAGGCGACGGGTGTCAGCTTTAACCAGATGGTCAGCGCGCTGGAACGAATGGTTACCGCACAGCAACGCCTGCTGTCGGATATCTCCCATGAACTGCGTACGCCGCTGACACGCTTGCAACTGGCGACAGCGCTACTGCGTCGGCGTCAGGGTGAAGGCAATGAGCTGAACCGCATCGAGACAGAAACGCAGCGGCTCGACAGCATGATTAACGATCTGCTGGTGCTCTCACGCAATCAGCACAAGAACGAACTGACCCGTGAGTTCCTGCGTGCCGATGAACTGTGGGGCAATGTGCTAGACGATGCCGCCTTTGAAGCCGAGCAGATGGGGAAAACGCTGGAAGTACCCTATCCTCCGGGGCCGTGGACGCTCTTTGGCAACCCTGCCTCGCTCGACAGTGCGCTGGAAAATATCGTGCGCAACGCGCTCCGTTATTCCCACAACCACATCGAAGTGGCCTTCTCGGTGGATAATCAGGGCATCACCATCAAAGTGGATGACGATGGTCCCGGAGTGAGTCCAGAAGATCGCGAACAGATTTTCCGCCCCTTCTACCGTACGGATGAAGCGCGTGACCGCGAATCCGGCGGCAGCGGTTTAGGGCTCGCCATCGTGGAAACTGCCATTACGCAGCACAAAGGCTGGGTAAAAGCGGAAGACAGTCCACTGGGCGGCTTGCGTCTGATCATCTGGCTGCCGTTACATCAGCGGTAAATCAGGCAGGCACTTTCCCCACCACCGACATTCCCTTCTATAACACGCTCTCAGGTGCCCGACATGGGCACCTGTCACTTTCTGTTTATCTTCTCAAGGTTATACTGCATTGAGTTTTTTAGGCGATTGCGTAGAGTGATCGCCACTCATGCCGAAAACAGGCAAGACCCGTGTTGAATGAAGGATACAAACCATGAAAGGAGTAACGCTGCTGGCTGGCGTACTGACCGCGTTAATGAGCAGTCAGGCATTCAGTTCCAGCGATGGAGTGTGCGGCTTTTCCGACTCGGAATGTGGCATGTCTGCCCTGCCCTATTTGCAGCCGGGAAACGACACACGTGCTAATTTGATGCTGCTGCAAAGCCGTCTCCACAGCATGTCGCTTCCGTTACCCCATCCTTTACCCGATCAAACACGTTCACGTATCGACCCTTTTACCGCCTACCGGGTCATGGGGATTGCCGCCACGGAAGGGGCTCCGACTTCTGACTCAGAAGAGGATGTCACGGCAGATGCGCCCTACCTTTCAACGCTGAATAAAGCGAAGCAGCTTAACCTCCCTTTAGCCATTCAGGGCACGATCTCCACGTTTTCGCCTGACGATAACGAAGGACGCCATATTTCCAATGAGCTTTCCACGCTGGAAGCGTTTTTTGACGTCCTGTTGGCAGACAAACAGCTCACCGAAGAACAGCGCACGGTGCTGGCACATCAGCGGGTAAATCTCCTCAACCCGCTGTACACCAAAGAGGCGCTGAACGAAGGTCTTATAACCCTGCCGGACGAAGGACATGCCGGCGCTCTCATGCAATATCTGTTCGCGGCGCTGGCGTTCTATCAGGGTCATTTTGATGAGGCGGAAAGCGGCTTTCAGGCGCTAACGTCTTCACCACAGCCGTGGGTCGCGGAAACCTCGCGTTATATGTTGATTCGCGTAGCGATCAATAAAGCGATGGAAAACGCGCTTGATGAATACAACATGTTTGATGCCAGTAAAGCCGACAAAGCGGCTGCACAGCTGGCTGTTCAGCAGATTGGCGACTATCTGAAACAGTATCCAGACGGGCACTACATCGAGTCCGCTAACGGGCTATACCGCCGCGCTTACTGGATTATGGACGATGTGAATGCCTTAGCGACAACGTACCAACACGAGCTGGACAACACCACTGACGTCGAAGCACTCCTTGAATTGAGCGACGAGATCGACAACAAGCTGCTGGAAAATCGGCAGTTCACCAGCACACTGGGCAGCCCACCGTTGACGATGGTGCAAGATCTCAAGCGCTTGCGCTCAGATGAAGGCTGGCTGGCATTACCCGCCTTATCTGTTGACGAACTGACCGCGCAGAAGCCGCTGTTCGAGAAAGACAACATGCAGGAGGCGTTTAGCTACCTTCAGGCCGCGCAGCTGTTTTATGGTCAAAAAGATTACGCCGCCGTGGTTAACAGCGTTCCCGCGACACAGGCGAAGGATCTGACCGATACCGTACGTTTCAGCCTGCAAGTCTTACGCGGTCGGGCGCTGGTGCGTCTGGAGCGCTGGGATGAGGCGGAAGCGCACTGGCGTCAGCTGTTAACGCGCAATATGGGGTACACGCAAAATCAGTTCCTGCAACTGGCGCTGGCGGAAACGCTGGTCAAGGCCGGTCATCCGGAGCGGATCTTTGCCGTCGACAGCCCGGTAAAAAACCTGCGTTTCCGTTCCGCCGTGCTGAAAGTTAGCGCCAACGCCGATCTGCTGCGTCAGCAAACGGGCCCACAGCAAACCCATGAAGAGCGGGCTATCGCGCTGCATACGCTGTTAACCAAGTCGCTGACCCACGGTGATTACGCCAGCTATCTCAAAGATGTCCAGTTGAGGAAAGATATCGCGCCGCTGGTCAGCAGCGAAAATCAAAGCTGGAATCAGGAAGATTTGACGGCATTTGACTGGGACGGCAGCGATACCGAAGAAGACTACCAATGTCCGGCGCTGAATGACGTGGTCACGACGCTGAACCAACGCCCTAATGACGCCCGCTCGATTAACTGTCTCGGCGAATTTTTCCTGCGCACCAATAACAGCGTGGGCTTCGACTGGGGTGAAGGCAGCATGTTGAGCGGACTCACCAACGCGCCAACGCAGTTCGTCGGCACCGAATATAATCGTCTGGATGGTTATATGCGGGTGATTGCCGATCCGAAAGCGCCACCGGAAGACAAAACCTATGCCTTGTATCGCGCGGTCTACTGCTACGCACCGAGTGGCTATAACGACTGCGGCCCACAGGATATCAGCAAGGCAACCCGCAAAGCCTGGTTTACCCAACTAAAAACCAAGTACAAAGGCAGCGTGTGGGCAGACAAGCTCGATTATTACTGGTAACGCCGTTAATCATGTTGGCTGGCCTGCTCGCGTTCTGTACGCAGGCCGCTTCCGTTAACGTTGTACCTTCAGCCATCAACGCGGTGCCCGCCATCGTCGACGCGACACGCTATCAGGACTTCTGGCTATGGGCGGCGGTGCGGCCCCAGCCGATTCTGCATCAGGCGCAGACGCTATACCTGCATCAAGGCGAAGTGGCGCGCCGTCAGGGTAAAGTCGTGTTCCTGCGTCAGGGGATTCCGCCCAGCCAATTGCGCGTTAACCGCGTCTGGCTGGCTTTCCGCATGACTACGCTGGAGCTTTCCGATCGCCATCTGAACCGGATACTAAAGTTACGGGAAAAGTGGCGGCGTCAGGGCAATCAAGTGATTGGGATTCAGATCGATTTTGACGCGAAAAGTTATCAGTTAGCAGGCTATGTCGCTTTTCTGACGCAGCTGCGCGCGCGTTTACCCGAAGATTGTCAGCTCAGTATTACGGGGCTGCTCGACTGGTCGAAAACCGGTGATGTGTCGGCGTTGAACCGCTTACAGGGCAAGCTGGATGAAGTGGTGGTACAGACTTATCAGGGTCGCAGCACCATTACCAATTACGCCGAATACTTGCCCGCGCTGATGAAGCTGACTCTGCCTTTCCGGGTGGGACTGGTACAACACGGCAAGTGGGAACCGCAGTGGCAGCAGCGCCTTGCCACTTCACCGTATTATCGCGGGGAAGTGGTATTTCTGGTGAATCCGCCACTGAAAAAATCCGCCAACGGCAGGCTGTAACAAACCATAGCTACAGGCAACCGCCGAAACCATTTTGCCGCCAGGCTTCATAGCTGATGATCGCCACGGCATTCGACAGATTCAGGCTGCGGTTATTAGACTGCATGGGGATGCGGATACGGAAATCCGACGCAAAGCCGTTGCGAATCTCGTCTGGCAGGCCAGACGTTTCCGATCCAAACAGCAGCACATCATCTGGCTGGTAGGTCGGCTGATCGTAGGGACGGCTGCCTTTGGTGGTACACGCGAAGATGCGTTTACCGGGAACCGCATCCAGAAAGTCCTGATAGTTTTTATGACGGCTGACGTTCGCCAGATCGTGATAATCCAGCCCCGCGCGGCGCAGCTTTTTCTCTTCAAAATCAAACCCCAGCGGTTCAATCAAATGAAGCATACAGCCGTTGTTGGCCGCCAGTCGGATAATATTGCCGGTGTTCGGTGCAATTTGAGGCTCATAGAGCGCGATATGGAACATAAGATAGCATCAACCACGAAGAAAAATTCCGCCGCAGTATAGCGCATTCACATCACGTGCCCAAAACCTGCGCACACTGGATTGCGGATTACTCTGCACGACGTTTTCATCCACAGCGATTACACTTGATCTTACAGATAAAGGCATTCGAGCGGCGATAATGGATAGATCGTAAAGACGCTGTAAATACATCCCTGTACGCTCGGATTGCGCAGATATGAATCTCATCCCTGAGATTCACCCTTTCAGGGCCGTCGCAAGCGACGTTCAAAAACGTTCCTGACGTTTTTGTCCATGGCGCAAACGCTTTACTCTTCTATCCCATTATTGCCGTTTTCGTTTCGCAAATGGCTTATCGACAGGCCGAAGGCTTGTGTGGAGGTTTAATGAAACACCCTAAGACATTATTGGTCTGTGCCGCCCTGCTAAGCCTGCCGCTTCTGGCAAGCGCTAACACGACGCAAGCGCCCACGCCTCAGCAGCAGTTTGAGAGTGGTATCAGCAGCCAGAAACAGTTGCAGCAAAATATGCAGCAGAGCCAGAAATTGCAGCAACAGCAGTTGAATCAGCAGCTCCAGCAGCGCAATCAGCAGTTGCAGCAACAGCGCCAGCAGCAGCTACAGAAGGATTTAGATCGCTCGCAGAAAACCACACCACCGCCGCCGATTAAACAGAACCCCTGAGGCTACTGCGGCCTTATAGCCGCACACCCATCAGCGTCAGAATCAGCGGCGTGGTTAATGCCGCCATCGCCGTTGATAGCAACAGGCTGGAGGCCACCGGGCCGCCCAATACATCGAACTGGCGCGACATCAGATAGACGTTGACGCCCACTGCCATCGACCCCAGCAGCACGACCGCACGCGTTTCCATTTCCGGCAGGCCGAGCGCGATAGCAATCCCCCAGATCACCAGTGGCTGAACCAGCAGCTTGATCACGCAAATCGCCGTGCTGATCTGCCAGCCATCACGCACGCGGTATTCCGCCAGCCCCATTCCCAGTGCCACCAGCGACAGCGGCGCGGCAATCTGTCCCAGCATGGCAAGCGGCTGATCGACATACGACGGCAGCGACAGGCCCGTCAGGCTGAATAAGGTCCCGGACAGAATGCCGATAATCAGCGGGTTCTTCAGCACGCCCAACGCAGTTTTGGTAAAACCCTGTAGCGACAGCGCCCCGTTACGCGCCCATTCCACCGACACCGTTACCAGCGTCCACAAAATAAGCCCGTTAAACACCACGACCAGCGCGACAGACGGAATCGCCTCTTCGCCCAGCATCAGCGTGGCAATCGGCAGCCCCAGCATCACGTTGTTGGAGAAGATACCACTCAGCGCAAACAGCGAACCGGAGACACCATCAAGATGAAAGACCTTGCGCGCCACGATGCGGCCTAAGACAAACACCAGCAGGCAACCGCCAAAAAAGGCGATCAGCAGTCGGGCATCTACCACCGGACGTTTGGAAAAATCCGACATCAGGCGGAACAGCATCGCGGGCATGGCGACGGAGAAGACAAAGCGTGTCATGCCGTCGGTCACGGTGGTCGGCCATTTACCATAGCGAATCAGGCTATAGCCGAGTGCGATAAGAACAAAGAGGGGTAACGACAGAAAAATCTGGTGCCAAAGCGAAACAATAAATGCGGGCATGACGCCACTTCCTTATTACCGGCACCGAGTCAGAAAGGGGATCCGTTATTACGGAGATATACCCTAAATAATTCGAGTTGCGTGAAGGCGGCAACTGCGAGAATCCCCAGGAGCTTACTCAGGTAAGTGACTGGGGTGAGCAAAGGCAGCCAACGCACAAGCAGCTTGAAGTATGACGGGTATAAGGCAGACCTCAGCCGGTCGCGAAGTGTGCCCCGATTAAATCTATCCGGTCAGTACAGATACAGTCAACGCCCCAATCCAGCAAAGTTTGCGCGCGATCAGGTTGGTTGACGGTATAAACCAGAATGCGCAAACCCGCAGCTTTCAGCGACGCGACGCGTTCTGCCGTCAGCAGTTTGTGATTCAGGTGGATGGACACACAATCCAGACGCTGTGTTAACGCCAGCCAGTCCTCTTCCCACTCATCCAGCAGCAACCCACGCGGCAGTTCTGGCACCGCCTGCTGCGCCGCTTCCAGGGCTTCGATAGAGAACGATGACAGCAGCGGTGCGACCGGATGATCGGCCCACAGCTGGCGCGCCGCCAGCGCAATCACCCGTCCGGTTTCTGTTTCATATCCGGTTGTGGGTTTAATTTCGATGTTGGCCGCCATACCGTACTGCGCGCAGCGTTTTGCCACTTCCGATAGCAGCGGCAGGCGTTCACCGACAAATTTATGACCGTACCAGCCGCCGACGTCCAGCCCGACCAGCTTGTCCCACGGCAGTTCACCTGCAATGCCCCAGCCGTTGCTGGTGCGTTCAAGCGTGTCGTCGTGTAGGAGGAAAATCTGGCCGTCCTGCGACAGCTTGGCGTCAAATTCGATCATCTTGTGACCGAGGCTGGCACCAACATCAATCGCCGCCAGCGTGTTTTCAGGTGCCAGTGAACCGCCGCCGCGGTGGGCGACAATGCTCGGGTAAGGCCAGATTGTTTCCATTATTCCATCCGTAATCCGCTTTGCGAATCAAACAGGTGCCATGATGATGTCGGTAAGTGTAACCAAAGCGTCGAGCCGATCGCGGGGCAGTGCTCATAAGAGAGCCGCGCGATCACGTTCTGCCCACCCCACTTGCCGTGCGCTAAATTGTCTGCGCCCAGCAGTTCGAGTGTTGAAATCTGCAACGGGATACCGCCGGTTTCGCTCGTCGCCAGCTGAATATGCTCTGGTCGAACCCCCAGCGTCAATGCTTTACCGCGCCATTGCGGCTTCGGTTCAGGCAGCGCCAGCGCGATGTCACCATCGATTTCAAAGCGGCAGCCGTCATCGCTAATGCGACCTGACCACAGGTTCATGGCCGGTGAACCAATAAAGCTGGCCACAAACAACGATGCCGGGCGGCGATAAATCTCAGCCGGCGCACCGATTTGTTCGGCGATCCCTTTGTTCATGACGATAACGCGCTGTGCCAGTGTCATGGCTTCAACCTGATCGTGCGTGACGTACAGGCTGGTGGTTTTCAGGCGCTGGTGCAGTTGCTGTAACTCGAGCCGCATCTGTACGCGCAATTTGGCATCCAGATTCGACAACGGTTCGTCGAACAGGAACACCGCCGGTTCACGCACAATCGCCCGTCCCATCGCCACGCGCTGACGCTGGCCGCCCGATAGCTCACGCGGTTTGCGTTGCAGCAGCGGCATCAGTTCCAGAATTCGCGCCGCATCTTCCACGCGCTCGCGGATCTGCGCCTTGCCGAAGCCACGAATTTTCAGGCCGTAAGCCATATTGTCGAACACGTTCATATGGGGATAAAGCGCGTAGTTCTGGAACACCATCGCAATACCGCGATCTTTTGGTTCCAGATCGGTGACCCGCTGGTTATCAATGTAGATATCACCGCTGGTGGTGCGTTCGAGGCCTGCTACCATGCGCAGCAGCGTCGATTTACCACAGCCTGACGGCCCGACCATCACGACGAATTCGCCGTCCGCGACGTCCAGATCGATGGGTTGGATAATCTGTGTTTTGCCATCGTAAGACTTGGTGACGGCCTGAAGTTTTAAACATGCCATAAGCGTTTCCGAAATTCGTCTTGATTTATTTTTCGCTGTCGACCAGACCGCGAACGAACCAGCGCTGCATCAGTAGCACGACCAGCAGCGGGGGCAACATGGTCAGCAGCATGGCCGCCATCACCTGATTCCACTGCGTGGCCCCATCGCCGGAGGCAATCATGCTTTTAATCCCGGCGACTGCGGTGCCCAGATCGGCATCGCTGACAATCAGCAGCGGCCACAGGTATTGGTTCCAGCCGTAGATGAACGTGATCACAAACAGCGCCGCCAGATTGGTCTTCGACAGCGGTAACACCATGTCGAAGAAGAAACGCATCGGGCTGGCACCGTCGATACGCGCCGCTTCCATCAATTCATCCGGCAGCGTCATAAAGAACTGGCGGAACAGGAAGGTCGCGGTCGCCGAAGCCATCAGCGGCAGCGTTAAACCGGTGTAGCTGTCCATCATGTCCAGCCGCGCGATCACTTCCACCGTCGGGAAAATACGCACTTCCACCGGCAGCATCAGCGTCAGAAAAATCATCCAGAAGAACAGGTTGCGCAGCGGAAAACGGAAATAGACGATGGCGTAAGCGGACAGGATCGATACGGTGATTTTGCCTATCGTAATCGCCAGCGCCATCACGAAGCTGTTGAGCAGCATCAGTCCGAACGGCGTGGTGTTGTTGCCCGCACCGTGCAGCCAGATATAACGCAGGTTTTCCCACAGGTGAGAACCGGGGATGAGCGTCATCGGAGCCTGAAAGACTTCCTGATTATCCAGCGTGGCGGCCACAAACCCCACGTACAGCGGAAACAGTACGGCGAGAATGCCGACGATCAGCATGACGTGACTGAAAATATCTAACCCGCGACGATTCTCAATCATTGGCATTGACCTTGTAGATTTATCTTCATTGGTAATTCACCTTCCGCTCAACGAAACGGAACTGAATCACGGTCAGCCCGATAACCAGTATCATCAGTACCACCGACTGCGCTGCCGAACTGGACAAATCCAGCCCTGCGAAGCCTTCACGATAAATTTTGTAGATCAGCGTGGTCGTCGACTGCACCGGTCCACCGGCCGTTGCGGCATCGATAATCGGGAAGGTATCGAAAAAGGCGTACACCAGATTGACCACCAGCAGGAAGAAACTCACCGGAGAAATCATCGGCAGCACCAGATTGAAGAAGCGCCGAACGGGGCCAGCACCATCAATCGCGCCCGCTTCCACCAGCGAACGGGGGATCGATTGCAGCGCAGCAAGGAAGAACAGGAAGTTATAGCTAATCTGTTTCCAGACCGACGCCAGTACGACTAAAAACATCGCCTGACCGCTGTTCTGTGCGTGGTTCCACGTATAGCCCAGCAGCCCGAGAAAGTGGGTGATCAGCCCCAGACCGGGGTTAAACAAGAACATCCACAGCACGGCAGCAACGGCGGGTGCCACGGCATACGGCAGGATGATCAACGTCTGGTACAGGCGGCTGGCGCGGATCACGTAGTCCACCAGCGCGGCCAGAAAGAGTGAAATCAGCATGCCAAACCCTGCCACCAGAAAGCTGAATATCAGCGTGGTGTAAAACGAATCAAGGTAGTAAGGGTTATTGAACAGCTGTCTGAAGTTTTCCATGCCGACAAATTCGCTGGATAGCCCAAATGGATCCAGGTTCTGCACCGAATACCACAGCGCCTGACCGGCAGGCCAGATAAAGAAAATCACGGTAATCAGCAGTTGGGGCAACACCAGCACGTAGGGCAACCAGCTGCTGCGAAAAACGGGGCGGGATGATGTCATGCGGTAACTCATTGCAAACAGAAAAGAAACAGGCCGATTCCCTTCGGCCCGATATTGCTCAACAGAAGCGTATTACTTCGTCGATTGTTCAAAGCGACGCAGCAGCGCGTTACCGCGTTCTACTGCGCTATCCAACGCCTGTTGTGGCGTCTTCTTATTGGTCCATACGCTTTCTAATTCTTCGTCCACAACGGTACGAATTTGCGGCATGTTGCCCAAACGCAGACCTTTGGTGAACGGCAACGGTGGCTTGTTCAACATCTGACGCGTGGCGATATCCGCACCAGGATTTTTCTCGTAGAAGCCCTGCTTCTGCGTCAGTTCGTACGCCGCAGTCGTGATTGGCAGGTAACCGGTTTTCTGGTGCCATTCAGCGGCATTTTCCGGCTCGGCCAGGAACTTCATAAACTCAGCGACGCCTTTGTAGGTCGCGGCATCTTTTCCACCCATCACCCACAGGCTGGCACCACCGATAATGGCATTCTGCGGTGCACCTTTCGCATCGGCGTCATACGGCATCATGCCAACACCGTAATTGAACTTGGCGTGTTCCCGAATGTTCGCCAGCGAACCGGAAGAGGCGGTCGTAATAGCGCAGTCGCCGTTATAGAATTTCTCGGTCGGCTCATCCTTACGCCCAAAGTAGGTGAAGTCACCCTTCTTGTTCATGTCCTGCAACAGCTGAATATGCTTAACCTGCGTTGGTTTGTTGAATTCCAACACGGCATCGGTGCCGTCAAAGCCGTTGTTTTTGCTCGCAACTGGCAGACCGTGCCAGGCGCTGAAGTTTTCAATCTGAATCCAGCCCTGCCAGCCGCTGGCGTAACCGCACTTCATCCCGGCTGCACGCAGTTTGGCGGTGTACTCAGCCATCTGCTGCCAGGTTTTCGGTGGCTGTTCTGGATCTAAACCGGCCTTCCTGAAGGCATCTTTGTTGTAGTACAGCACCGGCGTGGAGCTGTTAAACGGCTGTGACAGCAGGTGGCCGCTCTTCGCATCGGTGTAATAACCGGAGACAGTCGGCACAAACACCGACTCATCGAAATTAATGCCTGACTCTTTGAAGACTTCATAGACAGGCTTGATGGCTTTACTTGCCATCATGGTTGCCGTACCGACTTCATAGACCTGCAAAATGGCGGGCGCATTCCCAGCGCGATAGGCCGCAATCCCGGCAGCCAGGTTTTGTTCGTAGTTGCCTTTATAGACCGGCACAATTTTTACATCGCTGTGCGCTTTGTTAAAACGGTCAGCCAGAGAATTCACTTCTTTCCCTAATTCGCCTTCCATGGAGTGCCAGAAAGGAATTTCTGTCGCGGCTTGCGCACTGGCGCTCATCAGCGCTAATGCCACACACGCCGCGGCGGTGCGAATAGCATGTGTTTTACGAATTGTGTTGTTGAACATGCCTGTCTCCTGCAATCAATTAAATGCGCCATCATCACGGCGTTTTTTATGCGAAGGTAAACATGACATGAGCGCATGACAGAAAAATAACTGGAAGATGACGGGAAAGTGACAGAAGAAGAAGGGAAAGCTCTAAATTTTAATTGGATAGAGTAGCATCAGAGGCTGCACTGGCGAGGGATCAAAAGCGAATTTAAGGTAGAAATTGCGCACGTTCTCATCCAGCGCGTGAACGACTAATGCCCTCACACCCACTTGCAAAGCAATATTCTCAGTCCGAAATATCGCGTCTTTTAATAAAGCCACACCCAAACCTTTACCAGAATACGCCTGATCAATGGCAAGCCGCCCAAGGACAATGACTGGTAGTGATTCGGGGGCATTACGTCTATATGCACCAGGCGCTGTATTTCTCTGAACGCTACCTGTTGATAAACAATAATATCCAATCACCTGATGTGTGCCTTCAGCACAAATCACATATACACGAGAAATCCCTGCACTATGATTTTTTAGCGCTTTCTTTTTTAGCCATTCATTCAAGCTCGGTTCCTGGCTGCAAAATTCAGCAAGATTATGGCTGGAAGATAATGGCTCTGGCGCAGTTATTCCCATGGCGATTTGCGGCTCATTAGATTGTTAATGCGAGCCTGACGCTCTCCGGTGATAGGCGCATCCAACTCGGCCAAAAATTCGTCAAACTGTTCGTTATCCAAAATAAACAAACGTTGATCCAACAAAATGTCCTGCGCCTCGCGGCAGGCTGCTTCAAGCATAAAATCGGTACGAGATTTTGACACAAGGTTTGCAGCCATATCGATCAAGTCCCGTTGGGAGGCTTTGGCCCGAATATTGATTGGCGCTTCTTTAGTTTCAGGTTTCATCATCATGCCCGTGTAGTGAATCTCTATACAACTATACATGACGTGTACAAAAATGCTACACACCGGAACATCACCATACATTCAAACGCGCTTGCTGCTTTATTCAGGGCTATTTTCGTATGACATCAACGATAACGGTTTTAGGATCGTTGATGATTCCTATATGTATCGTTTTATCTGAATCCGTAGACTTCCAATACTCACCCGTCGTGTCTGTGTAGCTCAGCGTAAAACCAAGCGACACTAAATAACCGCGTATGTTTGTCGCGTCATTGGTGTTTTGAAACGTAATATTGCTGACGTCCAATGCAGGGCCATCAACCGTGGCATAGCCAAAATCATAGATAGAGGAAATGCGCGGGCAATTTTTAATGATCTCATCCGTCAGCATTTCATATCGTCGGGTATCCTGTTCCGTGTAGCGAGAACTCCCCTCCGTCATAATAACCATGGCAGGCCAATAATATATAAGCGGCAAGGAAATTAGGATCGATATACTTAGCAGTATGCTTATTATTCTTTTCATATCTCTAAAACATTCGCCTAAATAACATCCTCACGCCACCAGCACCTCCACCCCCATTTTGGCCAGCGCGTCTTTGGCGGCGGCGGGCAGGCCATCGTCGGTGATGATGCTGTCGAAGACGCTGAGCGGCGTGGCGAGATGGGTGGCGATGCGGCCGTATTTTGAGGTGTCGCACAGCAGGACACATTTGCTGCTGGCATCCACCGCCGCGCGTTTCACGACCACTTTGTCTTCATTCGGCGTGGACAGCCCGCGCAGGCTCCATGAAGACGCGGAAATAAACGCAATATCGATAAACAGGTGGCGCAGCGCCTGCGCCACCCCTTCCCCAATGCAAGAGCGGTTTTCCCGACACAGTGTGCCGCCCGTATGGATCATGCGGCACTGGCTGGACTCAATCAGAAAAGCTGCAATCACAAAATCGTTGGTGACAATCAGCAGATCGTCACGATCGGCCAGTTCGCGCGCCAGCGATAGCGTGGTAGTGCCCGCATCCAGATAAATGCAGCTATTGAACGGGATATGCTGCGCCGCCAGTTTGCCAATTGCCTCTTTCTGCTGGCTGAACATCACCGATTTATCCTGATGCGACGGCTCAATCGCCAGCCGTTCAGGCGAACGCACGCCGCCGGAGACGCTCAGTAGCAGGCCATCCTGCTCCAGCTTTTGCACATCGCGCCGTACCGTCATATGCGATACACCCAGCCGTTCAGTCAGCTCGTTAATGCTTACCGCGCCGCGCTCGGCGATCAGCGCCAGAATCTGTTGATGACGTTCTACTGGAATCACGCTATCCGTTCCCTGTTTGATTGTGCTGGTCTGATAAATAGGGGGGCTGATAAATATTGTGAGAAACACCCCGTTTGAAGACGATAATTATCATAAATTCACGTCATAAACCACGCCAGACATAACAACCTTTCTCATCGCTCAATGCCAAAATAGAAATAATCTGCTGATATATAAAGACAATAAAGGAAATCACCTTCTCGACGGGGTTCAACTACACTGAATCATCACGAATTCAATGTTAATTTATGTGATAAAAATCACCACAATTTGTTCTGATAGTCCTTATATTTAACACCAGAGAACAAAAAATCACTAATTTTAACAAGGCAACCACGATGAAAAAGACTTCTGATTATGCTGTCGCCGTTATCGGTCTGGGTTCCATGGGCTTTGGCGCTGCGGCGTCCTGCATCAACGCTGGCCTGACGACATACGGTGTCGATATCAATCCGCAGGCACTGGAACGCTTACGTCAGGCGGGTGCGGCGCAGGCTGACACGCGTATTGATGCCTTCGCTGACAAGCTGGATGCGGTCGTGCTGCTGGTGGTGAACGCCGCGCAGGTGAATGGGATTCTATTCGGTGAGCCGCAGGTCGCAGCGAAACTCAAGCCCGGCACTGTGGTTATGGTGTCCTCAACGATCTCCGCGCAGGATGCCAAAAACATTGAACAGCGTCTGGCTGAGCATCAGCTCATCATGCTGGATGCACCGGTATCCGGCGGTGCGGTGAAAGCCGCCGCAGGCGATATGACGGTGATGGCATCCGGTTCCGATCTGGCTTTTGAGAAACTGAAACCCGTGCTCGACGCCGTCGCAGGCAAGGTCTATCGCATCGGTGAAGAGATCGGGTTGGGTGCGACCGTTAAAATTATCCACCAGTTGCTGGCAGGCGTGCACATCGCCGCCGGCGCAGAAGCAATGGCACTGGCCGCCCGTGCCGATATCCCGCTGGATATCATGTACGACGTGGTGACTAACGCCGCCGGGAATTCCTGGATGTTTGAGAACCGTATGCGCCACGTGGTAGACGGTGACTACACGCCGAAATCCGCCGTTGATATTTTCGTGAAAGATCTGGGGCTGGTTACCGACACCGCCAAATCGCTCCATTTCCCGCTTCCGCTGGCCTCCACCGCATTCAATATGTTTACCGCCGCCAGTAACGCCGGATTCGGTAAAGAAGACGACAGCGCGGTCATCAAGATTTTTAACGGCATTACGCTGCCGGAAAAGAAGGAGGCGCCATGATCAAGCTAGGTGTGATTGCCGACGATTTTACCGGTGCCACAGATATCGCCAGCTTTCTGGTGAACAACGGGCTGCCGACCGTGCAGCTCAACGGCGTACCGCCGTCCGATTTTAAGGTCGACACGCAAGCCGTGGTGATTAGCCTGAAGTCGCGTTCCTGCCCGGCGGAACAGGCTGTGGCGGATTCACTCAAGGCGCTGGCGTGGCTGCAACAGCAGGGCTGCCAGCAGTTCTACTTTAAATATTGCTCCACCTTCGACAGTACCGCGAAAGGCAACATCGGTCCGGTGACCGATGCGCTGTTAGAGCAGCTTGGCGAAACGCAGACCATCATCTCTCCGGCGCTGCCGGTGAACGGCAGAACCGTCTATCAGGGCCATTTATTCGTGATGGATCAACTGCTGTCTGAATCCGGGATGCGCCACCATCCCGTCACGCCGATGACGGACAGCAACCTGATGCGCGTCATGGAACAGCAGGCAGCCGGACGCTGCGGGCTGGTGCCCTATGCCGTGATGGATCAAGGCGCAGGAGCCGTTAAGCAGCGGCTGACGCAGTTGAAAGAACAAGGCATACGCTATGTGGTGCTGGATACGCTGAACGAACAGCACCTGTTAACGCAGGGCGAGGCGCTGCGCGATATGAAGCTGGTCACCGGTGGTTCCGGCCTGGCGATTGGCCTGGCACGCCAGCTGGCAGACTCAACAAAACAAACCGGTTCCGCCACCGAGGCAGGTAAGCCACAATCCGGCGCAGGCGTTGTGCTATCCGGCTCCTGTTCGGTGATGACCAACAAGCAGGTCGCTCACTACCTGAAACAGGCGGCGGGTCGCGCGATTGACGTCGCTCGCTGTCTGGAAAGCGATGATGCTCAGCAAGTCTACGTGCAGGAACTGGCTGACTGGGTGAAGGCACATCGTGGTGACGCACTCGCTCCGCTGCTGTACGCCACGTCGTCCCCCGACGAACTGGCGCAGATTCAGCAGCGCTGGGGCGCAGAAGCCAGCAGCCAGGCGGTGGAGAAGCTGTTTGCCGCCGTCGCCCGCCAGCTTCAGCAGGACGGCTTCCAGCGCTTCATCATCGCGGGCGGTGAAACCTCCAGCATCGTGGTGCAAACGCTGGGTATTCACGCGTTCCATATCGGACCGTCCATTTCTCCCGGCGTACCGTGGGTGCGTTCGACCAATCATCCACTCTCGCTGGCGTTGAAATCCGGCAATTTCGGTGATGAAGACTTTTTTGCCCGCGCCCAAAAGGAGTTTGCTGCATGAGTGAAACACACCACAGCACCGAGGCTGCGCTAAACAGCGAACAACGCGCACGCGCGGAAATGGTCAAGCTGGGCGCATCCTTTTTCCAGCGCGGCTATGCCACCGGCTCAGCGGGCAACCTCTCACTGCTATTGGATGACGGCACGCTGTTGGCAACGCCGACCGGCTCCTGCCTTGGCGAACTGGATGCCGAGCGGCTGTCCAAAGTCAGCCTGAGCGGCGAGTGGATCTCCGGGGATAAGCCGTCGAAAGAGGTCAGCTTTCACCTGTCGATTTACCGTAACGACCCCGACTGTAAGGCGATTGTCCACCTGCACAGCACTTACCTGACGGCGCTCTCGTGTCTGGAAGGGTTGGACACGCAGGATGCCATCAGGCCGTTCACACCCTATGTGGTCATGCGCGTCGGTAAAGTGCCCGTTGTGCCTTATTACCGCCCCGGCGATGCCCGACTCGGTGAAGATCTGGCGAAGCTGGCTTCGCGCTACAAGGCATTCTTATTGGCTAACCACGGCCCGGTCGTCACCGGCAAGGATCTACGCGCGGCGGCGGACAACATGGAAGAGCTGGAAGAAACCGCCAAGCTGATTTTTATTCTCGGCGATCGAAAAATTCGCTATCTCACCGCTGACGATATTGCAGAGCTCTCTTGATGAGCCGAGGAGTTAACCATGCCTAAGTTTGCTGCCAATCTTTCTATGCTGTTTACCGATGTGCCGTTTCTCGACCGTTTTAAAGCCGCTGCCGATGCGGGTTTCACCTCGGTTGAGTATCTGTTTCCTTATGACTATCCAGCACCGCTGCTGGCGGAAAAGCTGCGGGAAAATGGCCTGAAGCAGGTGTTATTCAATACCGCGCCCGGCAATATTGCGGCAGGTGAATGGGGTGTTGCTGCGCTGCCCGACCGCATTGAAGATGCCCGCCGGGATATCGATAACGCGCTGGAATATGCGCTGGCACTCAACTGCCCTTCGGTGTTGGTGATGGGGGGCGTCGTGCCGCCCGGTGAAGACCGTGCCGCCTATCAGCAAACCTTTATCGATAACCTGCGCTACGCCGCCGATAAGTTTGCACCGCACGGCATCAATATCATGATTGAGGCGCTGAGTGCGAAGGTGAAACCGAATTATCTGTTCGCCAGTCAGTATCAGGCGCTGGAATTAGCCAATCTGATCGACCGACCGAATGTGTATATCCAGTTGGATTTCTTCCACGCGCAGATTGTCGATGGCAACCTGACGCAAATTATTCACGATTTGGCTGGCCGTATCGGACATATTCAAATTGCTTCAGTTCCTGCGCGACATGAACCCGATGAAGGGGAAATTAATTATCCGTTCATCTTTGCTGAATTGGATCGCGTGAATTATTCCGGCTGGGTTGGCTGTGAATATAACCCACGCGGTAAAACGGAAGACGGATTGGGATGGGCTAAACCTTGGCTGGAGAAAAAACACTAATTCACTTATCCAGGATAATAATGTCAACACCAGAGACATCGTCGTTAGACGCGAATAAATAAAAAAGAATAAGTCAGACTCCTGTATATATTGCAGGAGTCGAGGCATCCCTTTATTCAAATAACAAACAGATACCCACTACCTTTTCAGCCTCTGAATTGAAAAATGGGTCAATGAGGATAAGAACATGGCCACCTCGCTCTTACTCTGCATCGCTATCGCCGGGGTATTACTCCTGTTGCTGATGGTCATTAAATTTAAAATTCAGCCCTTTGTCGCCCTGCTGGTTGTCAGTCTATTGGTTGCATTAGCAACCGGAATACCCACAGAAGAAATAATGAAAGTGATGTCCAGTGGAATGGGCGGGGTACTCGGTTCGATCACCATGATCATTGGGCTAGGTGCCATGCTGGGCAGAATGATCGAAGTGTCTGGTGGTGCTGAGTCTTTGGCAAAGAAATTCACGCAAACACTGGGAGAAAAACGCGTCATTGCCGCATTGACCATGGCGGCATTTATTCTCGGTATTCCGGTATTTTTTGATGTCGGCTTTATTATTTTGGCACCTATTATTTATGGTTTCGCAAAAGTCGCCAAGGTCTCTCCACTTAAATTCGGTCTGCCCGTCGCGGGTGTGATGTTGACGGTTCACGTCGCCCTGCCCCCTCATCCTGGACCGGTTGCGGCAGCCAGTTTGTTAAAAGCCGATGTGGGCTGGTTAACTATATTAGGACTGGCGATCTCTATTCCTGTCGGCATCATCGGTTTCTGGGTTGCAAAATATATTAACCGTCGGCAGTACGCGCTATCTGTTGATGTGCTGGAGCAACTGCAACTAGCAAAAACTGAAGAAAAAAATGAGGTGACGCCACATAAGAATGCGCCTTCCGCCAGTCTGGTTACGGCGCTGATCGTCATTCCTATCGCCATTATTATGCTCGGCACCGTGGCGGCGACGCTGTTCCCAGCAGGCCACCCGCTGCGTAATATCACCACGTTGGTCGGTTCCCCTGCGGTTGCGCTACTGATTGCCCTGGCACTCGCCTTTTACTTTATCGCTATGCGTAGAGGCTGGTCGCTTGAAAATACCGGCAACATTATGGGTGATGCCATGCCTGCCGCTGCGGTCGTCATCATGGTGACCGGTGCGGGCGGCGTGTTCGGTAAAGTGCTGGTGGAATCCGGTGTCGGTAAGGCGCTGGCGGATACGCTGACCAGCATTAACCTGCCGCTGGTGCCTGCTGCGTTTCTTTTGTCACTGGCGCTGCGTGCCTCGCAAGGTTCGGCTACCGTCGCCATTCTCACCACCTGCGGCCTGTTGAGCGAAGCTGTCAGCGGTCTGAACCAGATGCAACTGGTGCTGGTGACGCTCTCTGCCTGCTTTGGTGGACTGGGCCTGTCGCACGTCAATGACTCCGGCTTCTGGATTGTCACCAAATATCTGGGGCTGTCCGTCGCCGACGGCCTGCGCACCTGGACGGTGCTGACGACGATCCTCGGGCTGGCCGGTTTCCTCTTCACCTGGGCGCTGTGGCTGGTTCTGTAACCACGTGAAATTTCACAATGGGGAGGCTGCAGCTTCCCCATTGGTATCAATGAAATTCTCCATCTACATACCTCTTTTATGCTGAAAAATGCGCCCTTTTTACTCCTATACTCCACATCTACCCGTTTTTATTCTGCCTTTATAATATCGCTTGGGTAAGAAACAACGCGTTTTCCTGCCTACTCTCGCAAATTGGCATACCGCACACATTAATGTAATCAGAAGTGCACCCAATTCCTGACCTGTCGCAAAGGATGCCCAATCTATAAGGCAAAGCCTGCATCAATCAATGAAAAATAATAAAGGAACATTATGAATTTTCTATCAAAAATGAAACTGGGTGCCATGCTGGGCGCAGGTTTCGCCTCTGTCATCATTATCGGTCTGATGGTTGCCACTCTGGGACGCGTCCATCTCGCCAATCTGGGTAAAGATATTGAATCACTCTCTGAAAAAAATCTGGCCAACCTGCTTCTGATTCAGGATACCAAGAGCGGTTTTGAGGTTGTCGCCCGCGTTGTCCGTAATATCGGGCTCTCACAGGACAGCACCCGTATTCAGGAAGAGAAACGCCTGTTCGATCAGCAAATTACCCGCAATAGTGAAGCGCTGGAAAAAGTCTATAAACAGCTTGCCGAACCGGAGGCGCGCGCCTTGCTGGAACAGCTCGCGCAGGCTAGGCCGGTTTATCTGAAAGCGGTGAATAAGGCTATTGCATTAAGCCTTTCTGGGGTGCCGGAAGAAAAAGTGCAGGCGGCATTAGTCATGGTCAATGAATTACCCCCTGCACAGGCATCGGTTTTTGCGGCGCTGGACGGGCTGACGGCGTTGCAGAAAAAGCAAACGATGGAAATGACGACCAGCGCCATGCTTAAAGCCAGGGACGATGGCAATACGCTGCTGCTGTTCGCTGGGTTTGCAGTCTTCATCGGGATTGTTATCTCCATCCTGATCACCCGCACGATAAAAAATCTGCTGGGTGGCGAAGTCGCTTACGCGGCATACATCGCGCAAGAGGTTGCACAGGGAAATCTGGCCGTCAGCGTCGATCTGCGCCCCGGCGACAACCACAGCGTGCTGGCTGCCATGAACGGTATGCGCAAAAGCCTGAGTGGGATTGTTGAACAGGTGCGTGAGAGCAGCGAATCTATCGCAACCGGTGCCAGCGAGATTGCCGCAGGCAGTACCGATCTCAGCCAGCGCACGGAAGAGCAGGCGGCTAATCTGCAACAAACCGCCGCCTCAATGGAAGAAATAAGCCAGACCGTGCGCCAAAACACCGAGACGGTACGTAATGCCACACAGCTGGCACAGGCCACCAGCGATACCGCCGCCAAAGGAGGCGAAGCCGTCAACAATATCGTTGTCACCATGAAAGAGATTACCGACAGCTCGCACAAAATTGGCGATATCATTAGCGTCATTGACGGCATTGCCTTCCAGACCAACATCCTGGCGCTCAACGCCGCGGTGGAAGCCGCACGGGCTGGCGAACAAGGCCGTGGTTTTGCGGTGGTTGCGGGTGAAGTGCGTTCTCTCGCGCAACGCTCCGCTTCTGCGGCGAAAGAAATCAAAGAGCTGATCGGCCACAGCGTCGAGAAGGTGGAAGCCGGTTCCGCCATGGTAGACAGCGCTGGCGCGACGATTGAAGAGCTGGTGCGTCAGGCACACAATGTTGCTGGTCTGCTTAACGAAATTGGCGTCACCACGCAGGAACAAGAATCCGGTGTCTCGCAGATTCATGATGCCGTTAACCAGCTTGATCAGGTCACGCAGCAGAACGCCGCACTCGTTGAGCAATCCGCTTCCGCCGCCGATAGCCTGAGCGATCAGGCTGCCCGTCTGGTCGAGCTGATGAAAGTGTTCATCGTTGAAGGCGGATCGTCACAGCGTATTGCACCGCCGTTGAAACGGCCTGACAGCGCCAAACTCTCTCTCGCTAATCCTAAAAGCAGCACGGGAAGCGATAGCCAAAACTGGGAGCAGTTCTAATTCTACGCGGGGGATGGATCGCGCATCCCCCACTCTACTTTTACATCCCTTCACCGCCAGCAGCATCCATTTCCTGCGTTTCCTGTTTTTTCCTCATCCCCATGCGGCAATATCGACAATTAAAATCAATGTTTTCGCTGGTCATGCCGATATTCTAGAGTGGACTGCTCAGTTATTCATCAGAAGGATTTAGAAACTGCAGTCGTACATCGCTCCCGTCGTGCAAAAGAAAATCCGCTTAATAACAATAAACAGTGTCAATAAGTCATGAGGATAACATGCAGAATAAAAGAAAAATGAAACTGGGTACTCAGGTCGGTTCAGGTTTTGCCATTGTTATTGTTATCGGCCTATTAGTGGCCATTTTCGGCAGAATGCATCTGGTTGGCCTCGGTAATACTACGGACAGGCTGGCCAAACACCACCTCGCCAACCTCATCGTGCTACAAGAATTGAAAGATAATCTTAACGTCACGATCAAAGCCACGTTGCGTATGCTTATCGCAACCGAACAAAAGGTTCTGGAAGATAATCAAAAACTGATTGAAGCCACGAGCGCAAAAAACACGAAACTCGTCACTCAGTTGGAAGAAAATTTACGGGCAACCGAAGTCCGCAATATTCTGGGTGAGCTGCAGCAAAATCGCACTGAATTTGCCACCGTGGGCCGTCAGGCCGTCGCGCTGTCACTCAGCAACAGGCAGGCCGAATCTATCGAGCTGGTGAAAACTCAGCTTGAACCCATACAAACCCGGCTTTTTAACAATCTGAACAACATGATTCAGTTGCAGAAAGACTACACCACGCAAACGGCAACCAACGCGATAGAAGAGTCCTACTATGATGGCAACTCACTGCTGGTTCTGGCCGTCATCGCTTCACTGTTTGGTGCAGGCATCGCCTGGCTGATTACCCGCCATATCAAGAAGCAACTGGGGGGTGAACCCGCCTATGCCACGCAGGTCACACAGGAAATCGCACAAGGTAATCTCGCGATGCCGGTCGATCTGGCGTCAGGCGACAATACCAGCCTGCTGTTCGCAATGAATAACATGCGCAAAAGCTTAAGCAGCATTGTTGAGCAAGTGCGTGAGAGCAGCGAATCGATCGCAACCGGTGCCAGCCAGATTGCCGCAGGCAGCACCGATCTCAGCCAGCGTACGGAAGAGCAGGCGGCGAATCTGCAACAAACCGCTGCCTCCACGGAAGAAATGAGCCAGACCGTGCGTCAGAATGCCGATACGGTGCGCAATGCCGCGCAGTTGGCGCAGGCAGCCAGCAATACCGCGGCGAAAGGCGGTGAAGCCGTCGGCAATATCGTTATCACCATGAAAGAGATTACCGACAGCTCGCACAAAATTGGCGACATCATTAGCGTCATTGACGGCATTGCCTTCCAGACCAACATTCTGGCGCTTAACGCCGCGGTAGAAGCCGCACGCGCAGGTGAGCAAGGTCGTGGCTTTGCGGTCGTAGCAGGCGAAGTGCGCTCGCTGGCACAGCGTTCTGCAACGGCAGCCAAAGAGATTAAAGAGCTGATCGGCCACAGCGTCGAGAAAGTCGAGGTAGGCTCCAGACTGGTCAGCGATGCGGGAATGACAATCGAAGAACTGGTGCGTCAGGCGCGCCACGTTGCCGATCTGATTAACGAAATTGGCGTGACGACGCAGGAACAAGAATCCGGCGTCTCGCAGATTCATGATGCGATTAACCAGCTTGATAAGGTGACGCAGCAGAATGCCGCGCTCGTTGAGCAATCCGCTTCCGCTGCCGATAGCCTGAGCGATCAAGCGGCCCATCTGGTCGAGCTGATGAAAACCTTCACCGTAGAGGGCGGGTCGTCACTGCGCATTGTACCACAGCTGAAAAGACCGACCAGCGCCAAACTCTCTCTCGCCAATCCTAAAAGCAACGCGGGAAGCGATAAGCAAAACTGGGAAACCTTTTAACAGCCAGCCAAAAGTCCCCCAAAACCGCTGAGCGATCGGCGGTTTTTCTTATCCCTTTATGACCTGAACGTCTCACGTTGCCACGCCTCCCCTATCCACCACACATCAAGAAACGAGCGAAATTTTTCAATAGGGAAAAACAATGAATAAAGAGAAAAACTAGCAAGGCGTTTTATATTAAGCACGAGGGAATAACATCAATAAAACGAGGAATAGTTATTCTCGATGATAAAAACATCAAATATATGATGCTAAAAACATCATATCGTTCGAAAAAAAAGAAGGAATGAAAAATAAGCCTCTTTTAGCGTTGAATAAATAAGCAAAAGAATCATAACCGCAACGTTTATTAACATGATTGTCAATTTAGCATTACAGCATGACTCCAGTTTATTTTTTCTCTAACCCATAGAGATATTGCGGCTTTTACCGCCACCTTTTATACTCCTGCGCCATCATTTACCCTTATTTGTATATGTTCCACCGCACCAGACACGACGACCGTTTACCGGAAAGCGTGACAGGAAAAAGTAAACTTAGGATAAGTTTATTAGCCAAGGAAAACAGGCAACGATTACGGGAAAGGATATACCTGTCATTCTTCAAGCCGCATGTTTATTCATCTTTCTGCGACACGAGTCTTTAGGGTATCAACGTGATGGTATTGGCAAAATAAATACATTTGCGCAACGCCTACTTCACATTTAAAGCACGCCGGCACCAACCATATTCGTTCTCAATCTATAATAAGGGACACAATGAATCTCATCAAAAATAGTAGCCTGGGTAAAATGCTAGGGACCAGCTTTACCCTGGTCATCGCTATCGGATTTCTGGTGGCGATATTTGGCCGCATCCAGCTCGACAAGCTCGGGGAAAACATCCAGCTGCTGTCGCAGGTCCGCATTACCAATCTCCTGATAATGCAGGAGTTCAAAGACAACATAAACACGAATGCCCTTGCCATCAGAAACCTGACGATGCTGGAAGACAGTCGGCAGCTGCAGGAAGAGAAAGCGCGTATTGAGGCGATGATCTCCCGCAATAACGCGTTACTCTCGAAAATACACGACAGCGCCGTCGATAAACATGCTCAGGAACTGGTCGCGGTACTGGAGCGCGTGCGCCCGGCCTATAGCCGTAGCTATACGGACGCCGTCGCATTGGCAATGGCGAACAAGAACAGCGAGGCTCAACATCTGTTATTAACCGATGTGCGGGTCAAACAGGATGCTCTCTTCCAGGCGCTGAATGACATGGTTAACTGGCAAGAGAAGCTTACGGTGGAAATCGCCGACCAGTCCTTAAAGAATGCCACTCGAGCAGGTACGCTGATGGTTATTATCGCCCTGCTTTCTGTTGTGCTGGGAGCAATGATTTCATGGTGGATTACTCGAGCCATTAAACGTCAGCTCGGGGGAGAGCCAGCCTACACGTTAGAAGTCACACGTCAGGTGGCGCAGGGGAATCTGGCTGTCGCGATTGAACTGCGCGACGGCGATACCACCAGTGTACTGGCCGCGATGGAAGATATGCGTCAAAACCTGAGCAACCTCGTCGGTCAGGTGCATCAGAGTAGCGAATCTATCGCTACGGGCGCGACGCAGATTGCGATGGGCAACACCGATCTGAGCCAGCGCACGGAAGAACAGGCCGCGAATCTTCAGGAAACTGCTGCCTCAATGGAACAAATGAATACCACGGTGAAGCAGAACGCTGCGACCGTGCGCACCGCAACAGAACTAGCCCATTCCGCCAGCACAACGGCGCAAAAAGGTGGCGATGCGGTCAATAATGTTGTGCGTACCATGGAAGATATTATCGCCAGTTCACGTAAGATCGGCGATATTATTGGTGTGATTGACGGCATTGCCTTCCAGACCAACATTCTGGCGCTCAATGCTGCCGTTGAAGCCGCCAGAGCCGGTGAACAAGGCCGTGGCTTCGCCGTAGTCGCCGGTGAAGTGCGTTCTCTGGCGCAGCGTTCCGCTTCCGCCGCGCGTGAAATCAAAGATCTGATTAGCGTAAGCGTGGCTAACGTGGAAATGGGTGAGAAGCAGGTTAACGATGCGGGCATCACCATCAAAGACATTGTCGAGAAATCTCAGCAGGTTGCCAACCTGCTCAATGAGATCGGCCTGACCACACACGAACAGGAACAGGGCGTTTCTCAGGTGAATGATGCGGTGAATCAGCTCGATCAGGTGACCCAGCAGAACGCCGCACTGGTTGAAGAATCCGCCTCCGCCGCCGACAGCCTGAGTGAGCAGGCCAGAACGCTGCTGGAATTAATGGGCGTGTTTAAAATCAGCGGCGTTCAAACGCCAGCACCACGGCTGACGTCAAAAGTGAAGCAGCCGGCTGCACCGAGGCTGGCTCTGGCTGGTCAGTCAGGCAGCACAGGCCGCGATAACTGGGAAACCTTTTAACGAACGCGGCCAGGCGATGGATTCCCCGGCCACGTAGCACACAACATAAAGCCGCTGACTCTTCAGCGGCTTTTTATTTTCCACGATAACAAGAATAAGTAATACGGTTAAAAAAACCGCGCTAATTAATAATTATCACAATTGAAAGTTAAAAGTTACAAAATAAACATCGATAAGAAAAAAATCTTACTCTTATTAGTTAGATTACCATTCATTAATATTTATTATCTATTCTGACCGCGATAAGAAAATAATATTAATTTCCTGACCGCCGAATAAATCAGGGGTTTTTGTTACGTTTATTCTGCCATCAATCTGTCACATTCTTGTCTACACTTTATTTGTCATTCTTTTGGCCTGTAAATATTCCCAACAGGCATTCCCTACGTGCATGAAAGTGATGCTCTTATTCCTCCACCAACACAGCGGTTGGAGTATCAGCGTCGCCAACACACCCGTATGAGAAAGTGCACTATGGGATAAATGGAATGATGAAAGCCATAAAACTTGCGGGGTGAATCGCATCTGTACCATCACCCTTAAAATAACGACACCTGCAGTGTCAAGTTTCAATAATTAAAAAAGGCACATCATGAAGAATATAAGCTTGGGAAAAATGTTAGGAACGGGTTTTACGCTAATTATCGTCATTGGGTTTTTAGTCGCCATACTGGGTCGCACCCAGTTAGAAAAACTCGGGGGAAACATTCAGATTCTGTCACAGGTCCGTATTACCAATCTTCTATTAATGCAGGAATTTAAAGACAACGTTAACGACACCGCACGCGCCATCAGAAATATTGCACTCCTAAACGATCAACAGCAGATGAAGACGGAAAAGGATCGCATTGAGAAATCCATCGTACGTAATAACGAGTTGCTGGCGCAAATACGTAACAACGCGGTGAGCAACGAGACTAAAGCGCTGGTTGCCGCTCTGGAACAGGCCCTCCCCGCCTATATCAGCAACATGAGAAAAGCCACTGAACTGGCGATGACCAGCCAGCACGACGCGTTTCGCAACTTTCTGCTGACGGAGGTACGCACCGCGCAGGCAAACGTCTTCACCGCGCTGGATAAAATGGCTGAGAGACAGAAATCCCTCACGATAGATATCGCCAACCAGTCCGAGAAAGACGCATTCCATTCTGGCAGCTTAATGCTGATTCTCACGCTGTGTGCCTCGCTACTGGGAGGTATTGTCGCGTGGTGGATCACCCGGAAAATTAAGCGCCAGCTTGGTGGAGAACCAGCCTATACGCTGGAAATCACGCGTCAGGTTGCCCAGGGGAATCTTGCCATCGCCATTGAACGGCGCGCCGGAGACACCACCAGCATTCTGGCTGCGATGGAAGAGATGCGCCAAAGCCTGAGCAATATCGTCGGGCAAGTGCATCAAAGTAGCGAGTCTATCGCCACTGGTGCCAGCCAGATTGCCATCGGCAATACCGATCTGAGCCAGCGCACGGAAGAACAGGCCGCGAACCTGCAGGAAACCGCCGCCTCCATGGAAGAGATGAATATCACGGTGAAACAGAACGCCGATACCGTGCGTAGCGCGGCACAGCTTGCCAACTCGGCCAGCGCGGCGGCCCGCAAAGGCGGAGATGTCGTTAACAACGTCGTGCGGACAATGGAAGAGATCACCGCAAGTTCGCGTAAAATTGGCGATATTATTGGCGTGATTGACGGTATTGCCTTCCAGACCAACATTTTGGCGCTCAACGCCGCTGTCGAAGCCGCCCGCGCGGGAGAACAAGGACGCGGGTTCGCGGTAGTAGCCGGAGAAGTTCGCTCACTGGCTCAACGTTCCGCTTCCGCAGCACGTGAAATCAAAGATCTGATTAGCATCAGTGTCGGAAAAGTGGAAGCCGGAGAACTGCTGGTTAACGAAGCGGGCGTAACCATCGAGGAAGTCGTGGAGCAGTCGCAGCGTGTCGCCAATCTTATCAATGAGATCGGCCTGACCACCCACGAACAGGAACAGGGGGTTTCTCAGGTGAACGATGCGGTCAATCAGCTCGATCAGGTCACCCAGCAGAACGCGGCACTGGTTGAAGAGTCGGCTTCCGCCGCAGACAGCCTGAGTCAACAGGCCAAACATCTGGTTGAGTTGATGAGCGTGTTCAAAATCGACGGCATCCAGCCACAGCGTGCTGCACAACCCGTGGCGAAACTGTCCAGACCCAAACTGGCGCTGGCCGGTAGTTCGAGTCACACAAACTGGGAAACCTTTTAAACACACAAGCGATTAACGCGACGTTAAAAAAGAAAAACCGCTGAGATATCAGCGGTTTTTTCACATTAACGGGTAATCCGTTATCGGCGATTACAGCGCCCGACGCAGGCGAGCCACCGCTTCATGCATTTGCTCATCCGTTGCTGTCGCAAAGGACAGACGCAGCGTTGAGTAATCGAGATTGTCTGGGAAGAAGAACTCGCCCGGCACGAAGACCACGCCCTGATCCAGCGTCTTCTTCAGCCATTCCGTCGTATTGAAATCGTCCTGACGGAACTTCGCCCACAGGAACATCCCACCTTTCGGCTGGTTGAAGGTGATGACATCACCCAGTTCCTTCTCGACCAGCTGTGCCAGCAGTTCGCCTTTGTGCTTATACGCGTGGCGAATTTTCTCGATCTGCGTATCCAGACGTCCCAGCCCCAGATAGCATTCCGCGACGGTCTGCGACAATGCGCTGGCATGCAGGTCAGCGGCCTGTTTGATAATCGCTACTTTGTGCAACAGCCAATCCGGCAGAATCGCCCAGCCGAGACGTAATCCCGGAGCCAGCACCTTCGAAAACGTAGAGGTATACAGCACGTATTCCGTGCTACCCAGTTGCTCTTGCGCCAGTTGGAACAGCGTCGGGTTGCGCTCTTCGGTGAAGCGCAGCTCGCCATAGGGATCGTCTTCGATAATGACAAAACCGTAGCGTTCTGCCAGCTGAATCAATTTCAGGCGACGTTCATAGCTCAGCGTCACGCCGCTCGGGTTACCGAAGTTCGGAACGATATAAACGCCTTTGATACGCTGTTTCGTCAGCAGTTCTTCCAGCTCGTCGACGACCATGCCGTCGGCATCGGATGACACAGACATCACCTGCGCCTGCGCCAGTTCCAGCGTTTGCAGCGCCGCCAGATAGGTCGGGCGTTCAACGACGAACACGTCGCCCGGATCGACCATCGAGCGCATGATCAAGTCCAGCGCCTGCTGCGAACCCGCCGTTACGACAATATCGTCACCGCGCGTTTTGACGCCGCGCACAGCACACAGCTCAGCAATGCGATCGCGCAGCACGCCGCTGCCTTCGGTCAAGCCATACTGGAATGCCGTTTTCGGCTGTTCGGTAATCGCTAACTGCGTGGCCTGACTTAACCCTTCGAAATCAAATAATGCATCTGACGGAATCCCGCCAGCCAGCGAGATAATATTTTCCATCTTGCTGTGTTTCAGCAGTTCACGGATGGCGGAACTTTTTAACTGAGCGATGCGGTGCGCTAACAACCCTTCAATGGCCATCTCTTCTTAACCCTTCTACGAAACTTTAATTATCCGCCCAGATAGGCTGAACGTACCGCTTCATTAGCTAACAATGCCGCACCGGTATCTTCCAACACGACATGGCCGTTTTCAAGTACATAACCCCGGTCTGCCAATTTCAGCGCCTGATTGGCGTTTTGCTCCACCAGGAAGATGGTCATGCCCTCTTCACGCAGTTGCTGGATCGTGTCGAAAATTTGCAGGATGATGATCGGTGCCAGACCCAGCGACGGTTCGTCTAGCAGTAGTAAACGCGGCTGGCTCATCAGCGCACGGCCAATCGCCAGCATCTGCTGCTCACCGCCGGACATTGTGCCGGAACGCTGGGCGCGTCGCTCATACAGACGCGGGAACAGATCGTAGACACGCGCAATGCGTTCCTGATACTGATCGCGTTCGGCAAAGAACCCGCCCATCGCCAGATTTTCTTCTACCGTCATGCGGGAAAAGACGCGACGCCCTTCCGGCACAATCGCGATAGCTTCACGCATAATCTGCGCGGTCTGCCAGTTTGTGATGTCCTTACCGTCAAACGTGATGGTGCCTTCGGTCGCGCGTGGGTCACCGCATAGCGTGCCCAGCAGCGTGGTTTTACCGGCACCGTTCGCGCCGATCAGCGTAACAATCTCGCCCTGATTAATATGCAGGCTCACCTGATGCAGTGCCTGAATTTTTCCGTAATGGGCCGAAACCTGATGTAATGACAGCATAAACGTTATCCTTCACCCAGATAGGCACGGATGACATCCGGGTTGTTACGAATTTCAGCTGGGGTGCCTTGTGCCAGCGGCGTTCCCTGATTGACGACATAAATCCGGTCGGAAATTCCCATGACCAGCTTCATATCATGTTCAATCAACAACACGGACACCTGATGGCTATCGCGCAGTTCCGCAATCAGCTGATTTAACTCGTCAGTTTCTTTCGGGTTCAGACCAGCCGCAGGCTCATCCAGCATCAGCAGCTCAGGGCGCGTCACCATGCAGCGGGCAATTTCCAGACGGCGCTGCTGGCCGTAAGCCAGATTCCCCGCCTGACGGTTCGCTAAATCTAACAGACCGATACGCTCCAGCCACACCGCAGCGCGCTCTTGCGCATCGGCTTCCGCACGACGAAAGCCCGGCGTTTTCAACAGCCCAGCAAACACGCCGCTTTTCAGGTGCTGATGCTGTGCGACCAGCAGGTTCTCGATCACCGTCATTTCACGGAACAGGCGAACGTGCTGGAATGTGCGCACCACGCCCATACGGGCAATGGCCTGTCCGGGTAACCCTTCCAGATGACGATCGCGCAGCATGATGGTGCCGCCGCTTGGGCGATAAAAACCGGTCAGGCAGTTAAAGACGGTGGTTTTCCCCGCCCCGTTCGGGCCGATCAGCGAGACAATTTCGCCCGCATGAATATCCATTTCAACGTTGTTGACCGCCAGCAGGCCGCCAAAACGCATCATCAGACCTCTGACTGATAATAGTGGCTGCGTGCTCATGCTTGCTCTTCCTTCTTCGCGACTTTCAACTTCATCTCAGGACGCTTCATCGGCAGCAGGCCTTGCGGACGCCAAATCATCATCAGAACCATCAACGCACCCAGCAGCAGCATGCTGTATTCATTCAGATCGCGCATCAGCTCGCGGGACACCACCAGCAAGATTGCCGCAAGAATGACCGCAAACTGCGAGCCCATTCCGCCCAGTACGACGATGGCCAGTACAAAGGCAGACTCAGCGAACGTGAATGATTCCGGACTGACGAAGCCCTGACGCGCGGCAAACAGCGTACCGGCAAAACCCGCAAATGCGGCGCTGATGGTAAACGCAGTCAACTTAATGCGCGTTGGGCTCAGCCCCAGAGATCGACAGGCGATTTCATCATCGCGCAGCGCTTCCCAGGCACGTCCTAACGGCATCCGCAGCAGACGATTAATCACAAACAGGGTCAACACGACCAGCAGCAGCGCGACCAGATACAGGAAGATAATACGGTCACTCGGGTCGTATTGCAGACCGAAGAAATTGTGGAACGTATCCCAACCGCCATCGCGCGCGCTGCGGCCAAATTCCAGACCAAAGAAGGTCGGTTTAGGGATCTGGCTGATGCCGTTCGGGCCACCGGTAATTTCAGTGTTGTTCAGCAGCAGGATACGGACAATTTCGCCGAATCCGAGCGTCACAATCGCCAGATAATCACCGCGCAAACGCAGCACCGGGAACCCCAGCAGGAAGCCGGACAGTGCCGCCGCCATGCCCGCCAGCGGCAGACTTTCCCAGAAGCCCAATCCGTAATAGTGATTCAGCAGCGCATAGGTATACGCACCAATGGCGTAAAACCCGCCGTAGCCCAATACCAGCAGACCGGACAAGCCAACCACGACGTTCAAGCCCAGACCCAGCATCACGTAAATCAGCGTGAGGGTGGCGATATCCACCGTCCCGCGCGATACCAGAAACGGCCAGGCAATAGCGGCGATAATCAATGCCGCCGCTACTATCTTCTGCCGTGGCGTACTGCCATCAAAGCTCGGCAGCACCAGCGACGGTGCAGAGAATTTCTTGATGCTTTGCTGGAAGAACGGGCGAATCAACTGGAAGAAAAACACCACGATGCAGCCCGCACCAATCCAGTACCAACGGACTTCATCAGCACCGCGCACCACCAATTTGGTGCCATCCAGCGCCAGCTGCATGCCCATTAAGAACGAGGCCAGCACCAGCAGCATGAACGCGGAAACCAACGCATTAAACAGGTTGAGCTGTTTCATACTTTCTCAACCTCCGGGCGACCCAGAATACCGGTTGGCATCACCAACAGCACCACAATCAGCAGCGCAAACGACACCGCATCTTTGTATTCCGTGCTCAGGTAAGCGGACGTCAGCGCTTCGGCTACGCCCAAAATCAGCCCACCGATCATCGCACCAGGGATGCTGCCGATTCCGCCCAGCACCGCCGCCGTAAAGGCTTTCATCCCGGCCATAAAACCGATATAGGGGTTGATGACGCCGTAGAATTGCCCCAACAGCACGCCAGCAACAGCGGCCATGAGCGCGCCAATGACGAAGGTCAGGGAGATCACGCGATCGGTACTGATACCCAGCAGGCTAGCCATTTTCAGGTCTTCTGCACAGGCACGACAGGCGCGTCCCATACGGGAATAACGAATAAATAGCGTCAGCGCCAGCATGGCGAGGAACGTCACGATCCAGATGGTCAACTGCATGGTGCTAATCGTCGCGGCAAAGCCATTGCTTTCGCCCAGCACCCACTGACCGGTCACCAGACTCGGCAGCGCAACATCACGCGAGCCCTGATTCAGGCTGACATAGTTTTGCAGGAAAATTGACATCCCGATGGCAGAAATCAGCGCAATCAGACGCTTTGACGTTCGAACTGGTCGGTAGGCCACCCGTTCGATACTCCAGCCGTAGGCGCTGGAAATGACCACGGCGGCAATGAAGGCGGCACTAATCAAGAGCCAGCCAGCATCGATGCCCATCATCATCAGGGCCGCAATCACAATAAAGGAGACGTAGCTACCGATCATATACACTTCGCCGTGTGCGAAGTTAATCATGCCGATAATGCCGTAAACCATGGTGTAGCCAATGGCGATCAGCGCGTAGGTACTGCCCAACGTCAGGCCGTTGAACATCTGCTGAAAAAAGTAAAGGAACTGCTCGGACATACCTTAAACCTTAAATGCTGCCCCCGCGCCTTGCGGCAACGGGGGCTTCGGTATTGAGGGATTATTATTGGTACACACTCAGCGGGCCGAGAATGCTCTCCACGCCGAAGAGGCAGACAACGGCGTCTTCAACCGCTCCCCGCCTCGGGCATGATGATTATTTCACTGCGCTGGAAGTACCGTCTTTGTGCCACTCAAATACGCCAAATTCAAACCCTTTCAGGTCGCCTTTTGCATCCCAGCTTAATGGTCCCATTACCGTCTCCACAGGGTTCGCTTTCAGATCTGCGACCAGTTTTTCCGGTTCATCGCTATTGGTACGTGCCATCGCGGTGGTCAGCGATTGCAGTGCTGCGTAGGTCGTCCAGACGAACGGACCGGTTGGATCCAGTTTCTTGGCTTTCAGCGCATCAACAATCGGCTGGTTAGCAGGAACCTGATCGTAACGCTTCGGCAACGTCACCAGCATGCCTTCAGAGGCATCGCCCGCGATGTTGGACAGCGATGAGTTACCCACGCCTTCTGGACCCATGAATTTGGTGGTCATGCCAGCCTGACGCGCCTGACGCAGAATCTGCCCCATCTCTGGGTAGTAGCCGCCGAAATAGACGAAATCGACGTTCTCTTTCTTCAGACGCGCAACCAGCGTGGAGAAATCTTTATCACCCGCCGTCACACCTTCAAACAGCACAACGTTCGCACCGGCTTTTTTCAGGCTATCCTGAACAGAGCGGGCCAAGCCTTCACCATATTGCTGTTTGTCATGAACCACGGCGATGCGCTGCGGTTTGATGGTTTCGACAATGTATTTTGCTGAGGTTGGCCCCTGATCGGAATCCAGCCCCGTCGTGCGCAGCACCATTTTGTAGCCGCGCGTGGTCAAGTCGGCGTTGGTTGCCGCAGGCGTAATCATGATCACGCCTTCTTCTTCATAGATATCAGACGCAGGCTGCGTGGAGGAGGAACACAGATGACCAATCACATAACGGATACCATCATTGATGACTTTGTTCGCAACGGCAACCGCCTGCTTAGGGTCGCACGCGTCATCATATTCAACGCCAACCAGTTTGTTACCGTTTACGCCGCCTTTTGCATTAATGTCTTCAATGGCCTGACGCGCGCCAATGAACTCCATATCGCCATACTGTGCAACTGGGCCAGACATTGCACCCACAACCGCAACCTTAATATCAGCAGCGCTGACCGCGTGACTCAACGCCGCAGCCATACAACCCATCAGCAATACTTTACCTTTACTGAATTTCATTCTTTTTACCCCATCTGTCATTATGGATATTGCCGAAAACCTGACCGCCTTCTGCCATAACCTGCTATTTTCTTATAAGTAAGAAAGGCTTAGGTTATTATTAGTAATCTTTTCTAATAAGGCTTTATTATTCATATTATTAAACAGGAATTTTATGCTGCAAATCAACTCACAGTATCAGAAACAAGCGGAGCAAACAGCACAAAACACCAGATGCAAAAACCATCATTCAATTTATATATAGTCAGATATTCTACTTTGTGCATTAATTGTTGATGGATTACTCGAAAAACAAAGAATGAGAAAAACATTTGCCCTATTAACCATAACGCTCAAATTACACAACTGATCCACTACAAAACAACTACATTATTCTTCACTCATATGATGGAGTGCCGATAAAAATGAAACTAACCGTTGAATGCCTCACCCAATTCAGCCCTCAGGATAAAATTGATCTGGCAAAAATCTGGCCACATCAGAACATTGATTTATTAGAAGAAGACCTCTCACTCGATTGGCGACTATTTGCTGCCCGTTTTAACGATCGGCTGTTAGGTGGTGTACTGGTCGAAATTGAAGGGGACTATGCAGAGCTAAGCGATCTGATGGTGAGAGACGTCACGCGGAGGCGGGGCGTAGGGAAACTGTTGATTGATGAAGTACGTCGTCAGCTTCCTGAAGTGAAAGAGTGGTGGCTGGCAACAGCCGATCATGCGGCGATCAAAGAGGACGTGCTGGCGCGATTTATGTTGTCTTGCGGCTTTTCACCCGTATCCGGCGGCTGGCGCTTCATTCGTAGAAAAGAAACGCCGCTAATTCTTGACGAACTCAACCCAGATAAACCGGACTGACCCCAGGCAAAAACAAAACGACCGGGCATTACCCGGTCGCTACAGAAAGAGACGATGAGAGCGATTAGGCTTCTATCGCCGCTCGCAGTTTTTTCATCGCATTCTTTTCTAACTGACGCACACGCTCGGCGGAAACACCGTATTGATCGGCGAGCTCCTGCAAGGTGGATTTGTTGTCATCATCCAACCAGCGGGCGCGAATAATGTGCTGGCTACGTTCATCCAGCCCTTCCAGCGCGTAGGTGAGTTTATCGGCCGCATGCGTTTCCCAGTTATCTTCTTCAATGCCATCGGCAAAGTCAGACGATTTATCCTGTAGGTAAAGCATCGGCGACATCGCCTTGCCGTCGTGCGAATCTTCTTCCGGCGTTGGATCGAATGTCATGTCCTGCGCCGCCATGCGGGATTCCATCTCACGCACGTCTTTGCTCGTCACGCCAAGCTCACGGGCGACAAGTTCGACTTCATCCTGATTAAACCAGCCGAGACGCGTTTTAGACTTACGCAGGTTAAAGAACAGCTTACGCTGTGCTTTAGTGGTCGCGACTTTCACGATACGCCAGTTACGCAGCACGTATTCATGAATTTCGGCTTTGATCCAATGCACGGCGAAAGAAACCAGGCGCACGCCAACTTCAGGGTTAAAGCGACGTACCGCTTTCATCAGGCCGATGTTACCTTCCTGAATCAGGTCCGCCTGCGGCAGACCGTAGCCGGAATAGTTACGGGCAACATGAATAACAAAACGCAGGTGTGACAGAATCAGGTGCTTAGCAGCCTCCAGATCACCCTGATAATGCAGCCGTTCAGCCAGCGCCCGCTCTTCCTCCGCCGTCAGCATCGGATAGGCATTGGCGGCACGAATATACCCTTCCAGACTGCCCTGGGGAACTAAGGTGAAAGTTTGCATATCTTTGGTCATTCAACCCTCTCAGTTGCTCTACTCGTCATATTGCAGTTGGCTATCTTAGCACTGCTTCACCGTATCGTTTTGCGCGAAGATGGCAAAACACGGCACCTTAACGCTTATTTTATGAAAAACCCTAAAACCAGATTAATCAAATCCTAAAATCTGTCTATTCAGACTGTGATTTCGCTCGCAAGTTCCTCTCATTTTATTCACCTCATGCCAGAGATCAAGCAGGAGGAAAATGCGTCACTCACACACGAGAAACCAAGGGGAAAACACAGCGAGAAGAACAAAGAAGAGATGTCGCTGAGGAGATTTCCCCTGCAATACGGTCTGAATTACAGGGGATAATTATACCAGAAAACGCTTACTGTGGTGTAAAACGGCGTAAATGTTGCACCGTTGCCAGCCAGGCGGCCAACCAGCCAATCATGCCAGCGATTAACAGCAGCAGCAAAGACTCATCCCAGCTTAATCCTTTGACGGCAAACGTCGTACCGAAGACAGAAGCCACCTGCGCCACCACGGCACCCAGCTTCCAGACCAGCGCCTGCGATAAAATCAGTGACAGCACCGCGCCGCCTACGCCCATTGCCGCCCCGCCATTCAGGAACGGACGCAGAATGAAGCCGTCTGTCGCTCCAATCAGCTTCATCACGTTAATGGTTTCACGGCGGCTGAAAATGCTCAGGCGCACGCTGTTGCCGATCACCAAAAAGACGGCAACCACCATCAGGACGCCAATCGTCACGGAAATTTGCCCAACGAGATTGGTCAATGCCACCAGCCGCGCAAACCAGCTGTCATCCATCCGTACTTCATCAACGCCCTGCGTCGCCGCCACTCGGTCGCGCAGCGTCGTCAGCGTGGTGGAATCCTGAAAACTCATTTTCGGTGTGATAATCGCTACGGCTGGCAACGGATTCTCTTCCAGCATATCGAGCGCGCCGCCGAAACCGGACCAGTTGCGGAACTCGCCCATCGCTTCATTGCGCGACAGGTAATTGACTTTATCAACGCCGTCTTCAGATTGAAGCTGCGTGACCACCGCCTGCGCCGCATTGTCATCCAGTGATTTATCCAGATAGACCGTTAGCTGAGGCGAGGGATACCACTGTGTGGCAGCCTGACTGACGTTTTTCCACACCAGATAGCAGATGCTGGGCAATGCCAGCGAAATGGCGATCACCATCACGGTCAGGAAAGTCGCCAGCGGCTGGCGCAGCATATCAGCCAGCGTATTCGTCCAGGCATAGCGCCACTGTTCCTGCCAGCCGCCGCGCAGCGCTTTCGCTTTTGCGACAGGCTTTTTCGCGTTACGGACGTTATTCGCCATTGTGGTTTCCCCCCACCATGCGGCCATCCGACAGCGTCAGCACACGGTAATTACGGCGGGCGATCAGCCCAGTGTCATGCGTCGCCATCAGAACGGTAACGCCAACGCGATTGAATTCTTCAAACAGGCGCAAAATGCCTTCTGACAGCGCTTCGTCCAGGTTGCCGGTCGGTTCATCCGCCAGCAACACAGCGGGTTTGTTCACCACCGCGCGCGCAATGCCAACGCGCTGCTGCTCACCACCGGACAGCTGGATAGGATAGTTTTTCGCTTTATCCAGCAGGCCAACCTTGTCCAGCGCGGCGGATACCCGACGACGGATATCCTCACTGCTGGCACCCGCGATGATGAGCGGCATCGCGACGTTGTCATAGACCGTGCGTTCCATCAGCAGGTGGTGATCCTGAAAGATCATGCCGATCTGGCGCCGCAGGAACGGAACTTCGCGTTTTTTCAGGCGGCTGATATTGTGGCCGCCAAAAAAAATCTGACCCGCGCTGGGACGTTCAATGCCACAAATCAGTTTCAGCAGGGTACTTTTCCCTGCGCCGGAATGGCCGGTCAGGAACGCCATTTCCGCGGGGTGCAGATGGAAATCCACCCCTTGTAATGCCTGACGCCCACCGAGGTAAGCTTTACTGACCTGTTCAAAACGAATCATCCGTTTTAATCCTCTCGGGCAAAAAGTGCCTCAATAAAATCGTCGGCCTTGAATGGCCGTAAATCTTCAATACCTTCACCTACCCCAATATAGCGGATAGGAATAGCGAACTGGTCGGCAATGGCGAAAATCACCCCGCCTTTCGCGGTACCGTCCAGCTTAGTTAAGGTAATACCCGTCAGCCCAACCGCTTCATTAAACAACTTGGCCTGACTCACTGCGTTCTGCCCGGTGCTTGCATCCAGCGTCAGCATCACTTCATGCGGCGCGTCTTCGTCCAGCTTCTTCATCACGCGCACAATCTTTTTCAGCTCTTCCATCAGGTGCGCTTTGTTCTGCAAGCGGCCGGCGGTGTCCGCGATCAAGACATCAACGCCACGCGCTTTCGCTGCCTGAATCGCATCGAAAATCACCGATGCCGAATCCGCACCCGTATGCTGTGCGACCACCGCCACGTTATTGCGCTGTCCCCAGACCTGAAGCTGCTCGACCGCCGCCGCACGGAAGGTGTCCCCCGCCGCCAGCATCACGGATTTGCCCTGCGCCTGGAACTGACGTGCCATTTTGCCGATGGTGGTGGTTTTACCCACGCCATTAACGCCAACCATCAGAATGACATACGGCGTTTTGCCTTCGATATTCAGCGGGGCGTCCACCTTAGCAAGAATCTCCGCCATTTCTTCTTTCAGCTTCACAAAAAGCGTATCAGCATCTTTCAGTTGGCGGCGGCTGGCGTGCTCCGTCAGGCTGCCGATGATCTTACGGGTCGTCTCGACCCCGACATCCGCAACCAGCAGTTGTTCTTCCAGTTCATCAAACAGATCGTCGTCGATTTTCTTACCGCGAAACAATCCGATAAATCCTGAACCGAGGTTCTGGCGCGTTTTTACCAGACTGCGTTTCAGGCGAGCGAAGAAACCTTCTTTCGTTGGACGTTCCTGTTCTTGCGCCACAGCAGGCACATCGTCTGGCTGCGCAGGTTCTGGTTCTTCGTATTCTTGCTCTTCCTGCTGCGCGACGTCCGGCTCAGCATTAGCCACCGTCGCGCTGTCGGCGATCTCGGTCTGTACGATCGGATCGACGACATCCCGATCGAGAACGTCATGATCGATCGCGTCACGATCGTCTGTTTCAGAAATAATGGGGGCCGATACGGCTGGTTCAGACACAGCGGCGGTCGGTTCGTCAGACGCTGCGGTAACGTCACGCTCGGCGGCAGGTTGGATCAGCTCTTCCGCTTCAACCTTTATCTTTTCTTCAACGACAGGCGCTTCCGGCTGCGGTTTCTCTACCTGCTCCGGCGCGTGTTCAACGGTCTGGTGAGCCGATGCAGCAGCATCCGACTCCGCCGCTGACGGCTGTTCTTCAACAACAATCTTCTCTTCAACAACCGTCGTCTCTTGCGGCTGTTCCTGTTGTTTCTCTTCCTGTTTCCCTAATCCCAGCCAGGAAAAAAAACCGCGCTTCTTTTCTTTTGACATGTGCGATCGCGCTCCACGCTGCTCACCGCAGCGAATCAATCAATGAAAATCATATTTAAACAATAAGTTTAACACTTTCCTGCCGACAGCAACACGCAGCCAACGGGGGCAATGACGGACAATTCTCGGCGCTGCCGACAATCTTCGTAACGAAAGGCAATGTCCGTAACGAAGTGTGTCAAACGCTGCGCGTTATCGAAAGCCCGTAGATAGCACAAAATTTTGGGTTAAGCGCTTTAACACCCATCTTAACATTCCCTCTACACGTAACCGCCGCTAGAATAGCGCCAGAAATTTCCTGCCCGTATCCACACCACGATGATGCGGCACAACAATAACCCTGTGAGCTATGGCTAAAAAAAATGCATCGTCAGCCGCCGGACAAATCCGAATCATCGGTGGTCAATGGCGCGGCAGAAAACTTCCGGTTCCTGATAGCCCCGGTTTACGTCCCACCACCGATCGCGTGCGGGAAACGCTGTTTAACTGGCTGGCTCCCGTCATTCAACAGGCACGCTGTTTGGACTGCTTTGCCGGCAGCGGCGCACTCGGGCTGGAGGCCTTATCCCGTTATGCCGCACATGCCACATTATTGGAGATGGAGCGTACAGTCGCGCAGCAGTTAACGCAAAATCTGGCACTACTTCGGGCGGAAAACGCCGAGGTAATCAATACGGATGCCCTGAGCTGGCTGGCGAAGCCGGGTACGCCGTTTGACGTCGTGTTTCTCGATCCACCGTTTCGCAAAGAACTGCTGAACAACACGCTCGCGCTGCTGGAACAACAGGGTTGGCTGGCACCCGATGCGTGGATTTACGTAGAAACCGAGGCGGAAAATGCGCAGCTGACTATCCCGGAAAATTGGCAACTGCACCGTGAGAAAATTGCGGGTCAGGTCGCCTACCGTTTATACATTCGTCAATAATCTTCGCAGCAACGTAAGGGTAAGAGATGATTTTGATTAACCTTGGCAGGCTATTGATGCTGGGCGTGTGGGGATTTTTGTTGCTTAACCTGATTCAGCCGTTCCCCAAGCCGTTGAATATTTTCATGACCGTGGCGATGGTGTTTATGATCCTGATGCATGGTTTTCAACTACTGCTGTTAAAATCCAGCCAGCCGAAAGACAGCCCCGCGCTGAGTCGCGCGTTTCAGGCACGCATTTTTCTTTTTGGCGTGTTTGAACTGCTGGCGTGGCAGAAAAAGCAGCCTAAGCCACCGAAGTCGTAATCGCTACCTCTGCTGGGGCACAATCCGAATTGAGGCACAATGCGAATAAAGCGTGTGCCCTTTCGCTCAAAGGACACGCGCCGCAAAATCAGGGTTTCTTGCCGGGAAGATAGGGGAATGCGGTAACGTTGTCGCCTAAATCAGAAATGCGCGCGCTGCCTTTTTCCGTCACGGCATCAATGCGAATGATCGCCTGTAGAGGAATGAAGCTGCGGCTAACGCCGGAGAATTCCGTTTTCAGTTTCTCGGTTGACGGGTCAACCAGCACCGTAGACTGGCTATCAAACACGAAGTCGGCAATTTCAATAAAACCGAAAAGGCTGCTCTGCACCAACTCACGCACGTAAAGCTGGTAATTCTTACCGTTATTTATAAATTGAATACGATAAAGCGCGGATTCATTACTCATTCAACACAATGCTCCCTTCGAGACTTCACGGCGCCCATTTACAATAAAAACAGGCGATAACATACCATGAAGCTCACAGAAGTCGCATCCGTCTCGCCCCGTGTTGTTTAACTTCCCCACAATCCCCTACACTGAATAAAGAACGGTTTATTTTTATCCTGACACAAACAAAAACACAAAAAGGACACGCTATGCTTTGGTCATTTATTGCTGTGCTTTTTTCTGGTTGGTTGTATGTGGACGCCAGCTACCGTGGTCCAACGTGGCAACGTTGGTTATTCAAACCGGTCACGATGCTACTGCTGCTGGCTCTGGCCTGGCAGACGCCGCTGCTTGGCGTGCCGGGCTATCTGATTGTGCTGGGGCTACTGGCAACGCTGGTCGCAGACACCCTGCTGTTGCTGCCGACTCAGCGCCTGCTCTACGCGTTTGGTGCTTATTTCCTCTCCCATCTGCTGTACACCATTAGCTTTTTTACCGGACAGATTTCACTCACGTTCTTTTGGCCGCTGGCATTAACGCTCGTCATTCTGGCCGCGATCCTGATCGCCATTATCTGGGGACGACTAGAAGCACAGCGTTGGCCCGCCTGCGCATTCATCATCATGACGACGTTAATGGTCTGGATTGCTGGCGAGCGGTATTTTGCGCTGGGGACAAACGCGAATTTCTCCCTGCTGACGGGCACTGTGCTGCTGTTTATCGCCCATGCAGCCTGGCTGATTCACCATTACCGTTTCCCATTCCGTGCCCATCAGGCGATTGTGGCTGCGGGCTATTTTGGCGGCCATTTCCTGATCGTTCGCTCCCTCTATTTCTGACGTTCGCGGTGCTCACGAAAATCTGGCTAAGCATTGAGCGGCGGTGTAAAGTTCCTGATGAGAATGGCTATCACTAATAACCCAGGAGGAAGACATGCACTCTCATCAGCACCACAGCACTGAGAAATCAGCCTGCTGCAATAACAGCGTTCATCACGCACCACGCAGTGCACCATCCCGTACTAAAAGCTGCTGCAACGAGCACACGCAGCATTCAAATCACGCCGACCACAGCTGCTGTTCAACCAAGCACACATCTGACGCTGTAGTGCAGAGTGCATGTGGCACAGATCAGTCGTCGTCAGACAGCGGCGGTAGCGCGGATTCAGACGACCCCGACGGCGGAGACAGCGACAGGCCCCGACCCCACCAGCGTTTCAGCTGGAAAATCAGCGGGATGGATTGTCCCAGCTGCGCACGTAAAATCGAAAATGCAGTAAAAAATCTCACCGGAATTGAACAGGCCAAAGTGCTGTTCGCCACCGAAAAATTGGTTGTTGATGCCAACACCGATATTCGATTTCAGGTTCAACATGCCGTTCAGCAAGCGGGCTTCACCTTGCAGGACACCGCACTCCCCCTCGTGCCACCCGACACCTCAACCGTACGTCGCTTCGTGCATGAATATGGCTTCTTAATACTTTTCACTCTGCTGGCTGCTGCAAGCTGGGGACTTTCCCTGCTAAGCGAGCGCGGCGGGCAGATCGCGTTTATCGCGACCACCATTATCGGGTTGATTCCGATACTGAAGAAAACGGTGCAGCTCATTCGTACGGGTACACCCTTCGCGATTGAAACGCTGATGAGCGTGGCTTCCATCGGGGCGCTCTTGATTGGCGCCACCACCGAAGCCACCGTCATCCTGCTGCTGTTTATGCTGGGCGAACATCTGGAATCTTACGCGGCAAACCGCGCGCGACGGGGCGTAACGGCGCTGATGGCGCTGCTTCCCGAAGATGCCACGGTCGTTGGCAACGGGCAGCGCCGCCTCGTTCCCGTCGCCAGTCTGGTTCCCGGTGACGTGATTGAAGTCGCCCCCGGCGGACGGCTCCCTGCCGATGCGGAACTCTTGAACAGCGACGCCAGCTTTGATGAAAGCGCGCTGACCGGTGAATCGGTTCCCGTTGAACGTACGCCCGGTGAGAAAATTGCCGCAGGCAGCCTGTGCGTCGATCGGGTTGTGCAGTTGCGCGTGGTGTCACAGCCGGGTAACAGCGCGATCGACCGCATTCTGCAACTGATAGAAGAAGCGGAAGAGCGCCGTGCGCCGATAGAGCGCTTCCTCGATAAATTCAGCCGCTATTACACGCCAGCCATCATGCTGCTGTCGCTGCTGGTGATTCTGGTGCCGCCGTTGTTGCTGGCGCAGCCGTGGCAAGAGTGGATTTATCGCGGCCTGACGCTGTTGTTAATCGGCTGTCCGTGTGCGCTGGTGATCTCAACGCCTGCGGCGATTACGTCTGGACTGGCCGCTGCAACGCGCCGTGGAGCGCTGATTAAAGGCGGCGCGGCGCTGGAATCGCTGGGCAGCATAAAGACTATCGCGTTCGATAAAACGGGCACGCTGACAGAAGGCAAACCGCAGGTAACGGACGTATTGCCCGCCGCGGGCGTGAGCGCAACGGCGCTGCTGACACGCACCGCCGCCGTGGAGTCCGGTTCGCACCATCCGCTTGCCAAAGCGATCGTCCAGCATGCGCGATCCAGCAGCACGTTCCTGCCAATGGCGGAAAACCGCAAAGCGCTGGCGGGTGTCGGCGTGGAAGGTACGATTGGCGGCAAGCGGATTCAGGTCAGCGCGCCGACTCGTGTCGCACCCGACTTGCTTGATACCGACTGGTTACAGCGGGTTGAGGCGCTGGAAAACCAAGGAAAAACCGTCGTGGTGGTGCAAGAGGACGATAGCCTGCTCGGCGTGCTGGCGTTGAGCGATACGCTACGTCACGATGCGCGTGAAGCGCTGGATGCCTTACAGCAGTTGGGGATTCGTGGCGTCATGCTTACGGGCGATAATCCCCGCGCGGCGGCGGCGATTGCAGCGACATTAGGGATCGATTACCGCGCCAGCCTGCTCCCCGCCGATAAGGTCACGGCAGTCAGCGAATTGAGTCAGCAGCATCCCGTGGCGATGGTCGGCGACGGCATCAACGACGCACCGGCGATGAAAGCCGCAACGATCGGGATTGCGATGGGAAGCGGTACGGATGTGGCGCTGGAGACGGCCGATGCAGCCTTAACGCACAGCCGCCTGACCGGGCTGGCGGCGATGATTAGCCTGTCGCGGGCGACGCAGCGCAATATTCGCCAGAACATTACCATAGCACTAGGGCTGAAAGCCGTATTTCTGGTCACCAGTATTCTGGGCATTACCGGGCTGTGGCTCGCCGTGCTGGCGGATTCCGGCGCAACCGCGCTGGTCACCGCTAACGCGTTGCGGCTCTTGAGAAAACAGGACTAATCGTAGTCTACGGTGCGCGGTGCAACGCCGCGCACCCGCAGCTGGAAGTATGACGAGTATTACCCTTTGCGCAGCAGATACCGATAGGGAAGCTGTTCAGTCTCCTGTGCCAGAAGCTCATGCTCCATGAACACGCAAAAACCGGGAATATCGCGGGTGGTGGCCGGATCGTCGGCAATAATCAGCAGCGTTTGCCCGGTTTCCATCTGGCGTACCGTCTTACGCACCATCATTACAGGTTCAGGGCAGCGCAGTCCCTGTGCATCAAGGGTTTTATCCGGGTTGGTAAAGGGATCGGTCATCAACGTTCTCAGTACAGGAATCAAAAAACCGCCTTAGTTTACGCTGAGGATTTCCCGACGCAAGCGACGACAACGTTTGCGCAGAAAACAACCATCTTTTCCTGGCAAAACACATTGCATTAGCGAAACAATTGCGTATTATGCCGCCGCGTTGCAGCATAAATCTGCACGTTATCTCTTGGGTTCCCTAACCCCAATAACCAAAAAGGTCACATTATGTATCGTTTTACTCCCCAGCAGCGGCTTACGGCGCTGATCTGGCTATCGTTGTTCCATGTCCTGATCATTACGTCGAGTAATTATCTGGTCCAGCTCCCGGTATTGATTTTCGGTTTTCATACCACCTGGGGCGCGTTTACCTTCCCGTTTATTTTTCTGGCAACTGACCTGACGGTACGGGTTTTCGGTGCGCCGCTGGCGCGTCGTATCATTCTGACCGTGATGGTGCCTGCTCTGGTCATTTCCTATCTGGTGTCGAGCCTGTTTTATCAGGGATCGTGGCAGTCGTTCGAGGCATTAAGTCAGGTGAATATCGTCGTGGCGCGCATCGCCTGCGCCAGCTTCATGGCTTATGTTCTCGGCCAGATTCTGGATGTTCACGTCTTCAACCGCCTGCGTCAGAAACGCGCGTGGTGGATAGCGCCGACTGTATCGACCGTGTTTGGTAATTTCAGCGATACGCTGGCCTTTTTCTTCATTGCGTTTTACCGCAGCACCGATGCCTTCATGGCGGCAAACTGGGTTGAAATCGCGATGGTGGATTATGCCTTCAAGTTACTGATCAGCCTGGCCTTCTTCCTGCCGATGTACGGCGTCATGCTGAACATGGTGCTCAAACGTCTGAGCGAGCAGAAAGGCACACCCGACTATCACTCCGTCAGCAGCCCCCATTAATGCCAATCAGGCGGCCATTTGCGCCGCCTTTTCTCATCAAGTCATTCATCGTTTTGTAAAAATAACGCAGGTACTAACAACGGTTTGCAACAACAAAATTCTTGTTTTTGCTATCTGAATAGGGTGCCATACTGTTATTACCTGTTTAAAACGATTATCTGTTTCAAAAACGAGAGAAAGGGATCCCATGTCGAATGTAATCAAATACCTCGGTGTCGGCTTGCTTGTCGGCCTGCTTGCTGCCTGTGATGGCAAAACGGATGACACTACAAAAGCGGGCGCACAAGATAAACCTGCCGCAGAAGCCAGCGCAGGTCAGAATATTGAATTAATGGAAGGCAAGATTGCGTTTACTCTGCCGGCCGACATGCGTGACCAGAGTGGTAAAGTGGGAACGCAGGCGAACAACATGCACGTTTACGCCAATGACAATGGGCAGAAAGCGGTCATCGTGATTCTGGGCGACAACACCACGGAAGAGTTGACCGTGCTGACGCAGCGTCTGGAAGATCAACAGCGCACGCGTGACGCCAACCTCCAGGTCGTCACCAACAAGACCATCGACGTTGACGGCAAGAAGCTGCAACAGCTCGACAGCATTATCACCAGCAGCGGACAACAGGCTTATTCCTCTGTCGTGCTGGGCAAAGTGGAAAACCAACTGCTGACCTTACAGATCACACTGCCAGCCAGCAATCAACAGCAGGCACAGAGCGAAGCAGAAGGCATCATCCACACCCTGAAGCTGAAATAATCCCCCCATCAGTCTCTTAATAAATCCCCAGTTCACTGGGGATTTATGCTCCTGCCAGCTTAGTATTTAACCTGAGAACCTTGCCTATACCAACGTGGGAGAAAGAGTCGCTCTCTCTCTATGTTTTTACTTAAAAATGAAATTATTTCAATATTAATCAATTGATTGACCTGTTTTCAGTCCTTTCTTCATACTATTGGTTTTCACTTCGCTTGTTATCCTTCCCTCGCTGTTATTTATCAACAGGACCTGCGCCAAGGATGTGACAGGGGACGTTTTTAGTATTCTGCCTACCGCCTAAAACCTGCGCTCTGTTTGCTTTTTACCGTGTGGTGAACACACCGAATCGCTGTTCAACTTAAATTCCTGCGCTTTTCTCTGAAGCCGCGTTTTTTCTCGCATGGTGTTTGGCCAGCGTCGTGTTTTATCAACATGAACGGTGGTGTGAGCAGACTCAGACCACCGTTTAAGCATTTTGCTTTTCATCAGGGGAGCGGCGGAACGCATCGACGCATGCGGTCGCCGTGGCAGCAGTACAAACATAAAAATAAGGAGAAGGCCGATGGCAAACAGTACAGGATTACAGTTCACCGTAAAGGTCGGTGCCCTGGAAGCAGGCACTTTCGCGGTGGTGGATTTCAGGCTGGATGAAGGGCTGAACCGGCCTTTCAGCCTGTCGCTGAGTCTGGCGAGTGCGTTGCCGGATGTCGATTTCGGCGCGGTGCTGGACCAGCCGTGCGAGCTGATGATTTGGTATGAAGGCGAACTGAAACGTCGGGTCAGCGGGATTATCAGTGGCTTCACGCAGGGTGACACCGGTTTTCGGCGCACGCGCTATCAGATAGAAGTCCGTCCTGCCCTGTGGCGACTGGGATTACGCACCAACGCCCGCATCTTTCAGGCGCAGAAGCCGGAGGCGATTATCGGGGCGCTGCTGGAAGAAGCGGGCATCACCGACTACGCCTTTGCGCTGCGTAACGAGCATGCGGTGCGGGAATACTGCGTACAGTATCGGGAAAGCGATTTAGCCTTTATCACCCGGCTGGCTGCCGAGGAGGGCCTGTATTTCTTCCACGAATACGAAGAGGGTAAACACAGGGTGGTGTTTGCTGACGATGCGGGCGCACTGACCAAAGGCCCTGAGCTGTTCTTCAACCTAGCGACGCAGGGGCTGAGTGAGGGTGAATATGTCCGACGTTTCCACTACGCGGAGCGGGTGAGTACGGCCGAAGTCGAGCTGAAAGACTACAGCTTCAAGACACCGGCTTACGGGCTGTCGCACAAGAAAATGAGCGGCGAGCTGGCGCACCAGCGCGAAAGCTATCAGCATTACGACTATCCGGGGCGCTATAAGCAAGACCCGAGCGGCAAGGCGTTCAGCGGCTACCGGCTGGATGCGCTGCGTTCAGGGGCGGTGACAAGCGAAGGGGAATCCAACTGCGCGGGGCTGATGCCGGGTAACACCTTCACGCTGACGGAGCACCCGAATGCGACGCTGAATGCGGTGTGGCAGACGGTGAGCGTGACGCACGTCGGGCAGCAGCCGCAGGCGCTGGAAGAGGAAAGCGGCGGCGAACCGACGACCATGAGCAACAGCTTTGCGGTGGTGAAAGGCACAACGACGTGGCGTGCTGCCATGCCCTACAAACCGATGGTGGACGGCCCGCAAATCGCCACCGTCGTCGGCCCAACGGGGGAGGAAATCTACTGCGACCAGTATGGTCGGGTAAAACTGCAATTCCCGTGGGATCGCTACGGTGCGAGCAATGACCAGAGTTCCTGCTGGGTGCGCGTCAGTCAGGGCTGGGCGGGCGGCCAGTACGGCATGATTGCCATCCCGCGTATCGGCCATGAAGTGATCGTCAGTTTCCTTGAAGGCGATCCGGACCAGCCGATTGTCACCGGGCGTACTTTCCACGCCACCAATCCCTCGCCGTATCAGCTGCCTGCCAATAAGACACGAACCGTACTGCGCACGAAGACGCATCAGGGAGAAGGGTTTAATGAATTGCGCTTCGAGGATCAGGCCGGTCAGGAGGAGATTTATCTTCACGGGCAGAAAGATCTCAAGGCGCTCGTTGAGAATGACGTGGTCTGGCACATCAAACATGATGCCCACACGGAGATTGATAATGAGCGAGTCACCCGCGTTAAAGCCAACGATCACCTGACGGTTGAGAACGAGAAACGTGACCACGTGAAAGGCGCTCTCTCGCTGACCGTTGATGCGTCGATGCATCAGAAACTGGGGCAGGCTTTGCTGGTCGAGGTGGGTGAGGAAGTGCATATAAAAGCGGGGGCTAAGGTGGTTCTTGAAGCGGGCGCGGAGCTGACGCTCAAAGTGGGAGGAAGCTTCGTGAAGATTGACCCCAGTGGCGTGAGCATCGTTGGTCCAGCGATCAATATTAACTCAGGGGGCAGCGCGGGCAGTGGTTCGGGTTGGGCCGGACAGAGCCCCATTCTGCCGGGCGGTGTTGCCGTTCCCCCTGCTCCACCCGCGACATTACCTGCACCCGCCATTCATAAAAGCATGGAATCGATGTCACCGTTGGTCAAACCTTGCCCCCTTGCGAAGGGAGGCAAAGCATGAGTCTGAATGCGTGGCAAGCACAACATAGCGGTACCCTCTTTGCTATTGTCGACGGCGCGTTAGATCGCGCGGCAGTATCCCGTTTTTATGAACTCAGCCAGGGTGAAGCTTTCCCCCTCTTTGCGGGGACAGAATTTGACAAACAAGTGGCACTTGGCCCCTGGCTGTTGTCTACCCCTTCACCTGCATTCGTGTCGGATTCTCCGGCACTGAGTGGGTTCTATCTGGTCAGTGAACAGTCTCTTGACGTCGTTCGCCACCATTGGCAAAGCCTGATATTGGCTATCCGTGAAGGAGAGGCGGTCTGGTTTCGTTTCTCAGATCCTCGTATTTTTCTGCCGATGTTCTGCGCGATGAGCCCAGAAGAGCGGGATGCCGTTATGGGCCCCTGTTGTGGGATCTGGATCAACGACACTGGTTTTACACGGAATCCAGAGACGCCATTTCATCCCCCGTTAAAAAGCCCCTGGTTTCACATTCGTCCGCCTCATCTGGCAGCGTTGTATGACGACGATCGTCATGCCTATATTCTTCGTCGGCGTCTGTGGCAGACCATGACGAGCATGATGGCGCGTCATCCCGATCCGGCCGGGGCTATTTTGTCCGTTCTCAGGCAAGCCAATGCGGAGAAGCTTCAGGAAGACGTGCTCGATGGAGTGGTAGCTGGAGCCTTGACCTTGCAGGTCGGGCTTCCTCTGGGGAATATTCGAGCGCCGCTGATGCTGACCGAAGCTGAATTCGCGCAGGTCAACCACTGGATGGTGCAGCATAATGCATTGATAGGAGTTAACTAATGGCAGCCGATCCCTACTGTATCCCCTGCGAACATTACGATTGCTGGATAGAAATTGAGGTTCGTGATGAACACAATCGTTCGTTTAAAGGGCTAAAAGCGACACTCACCGACGATACCGGCAAGTCCGAAACGGTCACCCTTAAAGAAGGGCCTGTCGTCGTACAGGGTTTTGCGGTGGGTCCCATCACCGTGAAGCTGGAGACGCAGCCCTGGCTCAAGGCAGCGCAATCACGTGAAGTATTGAAGGACGGGCAAAGTGCCGTCCCTGCCTATGTGGCAGAGAAAGCGGGATACGATGACACGCCACGTGAACATATTAAGGCGACCACCGGTGACCTGTGCCTGACTGCGCCAGAACAACCGTTGCCAGAGGCGCATCAGGAAGGCAAAGCCAGTAGCGTCCGTTTCTTTACTAAACACTCCTACGTTATCGAAGTCAAAGGCTACCAGATCAACGTGCTGCGCATCGGCGTGTTCTTCGATGGCACGGGGAATAACACCTATAACGCCGAGTCTGGCCTTAAAAAGGTAGAACAATGGCTGGCTGAAACCTGCGCCGATCCGGCACAGCGGGAGAAAGAGCTGCGTGGCTGCCAGATGGGTCGGCTTCCGGTGAGTGACAGTGCGGCGAACGATATTACTAATGTGGGGAAACTCTACGATCAATATATCTTTGGGGCTAAGACATTGAGCGCCCATAGCTATATCAGCGGCATTGGTACGCGCGATCCGGTTGCAGGAAAAGAGGGGCTGGAATACCGATCGGACAATATGCTGACAAAAGGGCTGGATCTGGATTTTGGCAGTGAAAATACTTCAATCGTTGGCAAGGTGAATCAGGCCTGTGAGCAGGGAATTGTGGCAGCAGTTAAGCGTGATTTAAGAGAAACCCTGCCCAATATTGAATACATCCACCGTATTGTTTTTGATGTGTTTGGCTTTAGCCGTGGGGCGGCAGCGGCACGCCATTTTGTCAATGTCATCGACCAGAAAACCGATCATCCACTGGTGCAGGCAATCGCCAATACGCCCACTATCCGGCTGAAAGCGGGGTTTGACTGGGCCAGTCGGGACGATGTACGTATCACGTTTGTCGGGATTTTTGATACGGTGGCTTCATCGTACCATCCCAGTCTCAATATCCGCTTGCAGGATGACTGCGCCGAGCGGGTGGTGCATTTAACCGCACTGGATGAAGTGCGAAAGCACTTCCCCTTAACACGCGTCACACCCACGGCCATTGGCACCAGCATCCCGCCGCATTTTACCGAGCTGGCGCTGCCGGGTGCGCACTCGGATATCGGCGGTGGGTATTACAGCCGCTGGAGCCTGCCTAACCCGAACAGTGACCCGGCGCTGACCGAGTGCCTCGAACTGGAGCGCTTTATGAGCGAGGAGGAAACTTCCACGCCAGATACAGAAAGCCGCGCCTACCACCAAGCACGCGCCTATGCTGAGGAGAAAATTGCGCAGGGCTGGGTGGATCGGCTTCACCCGCATTTACTGCGTGTGGCCACGCCACCCGTGGGGGCAATCAGTTTGATCCCCTATTCTTTTATCCGCAAGCGGGGTAAGGATGATGTCTGGCCGAAAAAAGCCGTGTATGTAGAGGTGGTAATGAGCCGCGTGGTAGAAGGAGAATACTCACGTATTCCGTTACATATGATGGTGGAAGCTGGGCGTGCTGCTGGGGTGCCGTTTAAGGTGTGGGATCCCAATGATCCTTTAATGACCGTGGAATCTCTGGCCGCTAAGTTACCGGCGGTTAATTTGGCTAAACTTGATGGGCTCTGGACTTTAGCTGCAACTGAAAAGGGTGTGATAAAGAACCTGAGTCAGCAGCTCTCTGCGGAGGTTTATCGGGCGTTGCGTCGTGACTACGTGCACCGCAGCGCCAGTAACCAGGGTATATCCAGTCCCGCAGGAACCCACAGACAGGAAACCACCGTGAGCAAGGAACGGCGGCATATCATCGGCAATGTGGAGGCATGATGTTGAGATCTTTTATTATGGTCGTGGGGCTTTGTGTCTCGTTGGCAGCCTGCTCAAGTCCACATGTCAAAACACCGGTTAACTGGCGTTATGGTACGGGCAGCAATATTGACAGTTTTTGTACGACGAAAGCCACTTTCTATCATAACGGGAAAATCGTATCCAGTTATCCCGGTGGAGGATGTAACGCTGGCGCACCATACAAAGATATCATTGATAGAAAATATTACTGGGCTGGGGGTGGCGGGTTACCTACCGAGGATGTTCCCGTCCCTGACAGAGCGTCGATAGAAATGGTGTCCTTCTACGATCGTAAGCGGTACCGAATCACTGTTGATTTACCTGAAAATTTAGCGCGGCAAATGCAGCAACGCTATCAGGTCGGCGAACGCACTGACCAGCGTAACTGGCTCTATTTTGGTCTGGCACCCGGCGGTTATTATGAGGTGTTACTGCAGGGGGATTTACTTGGCGTCAGTCCAGATCTCTTGCTTACCCGGGGTATTGCCGAAGAGGTCACCGATGATTGGAGAGATAAGACCATACCCTTGGAAAAACAATATGAAAAGCGTTGGGCTGAGTTCGACAAAGAGTACGGCGAACTGTTTAAACAGCACCCTATCCCATTAGGCATGGACTGGGCACCGATCATGGATGCCTACCGCGCCAACCAGCCTAAAACAGACCAACAGCCTGTGAAGTAA
>NZ_JAUMIO010000009.1:0-11752 GCF_032905925.1 Pectobacterium sp. HCp5_1 | reverse complement strand
AGACCAACAGCCTGTGAAGTAATCAGGTCACCATCAGCAAGGAACGGCGGCACGTGAGCGGCAATCAGGAGGCATGATGTTGAGATCTTTTATTATGGTCGTGGGGCTTTGTGTCTCGTTGGCCGCCTGCTCAAGCCCAAATGTCAGAACTCCGGTTAACTGGAGTTATGGTACGGGCAGTAATATTGATATCACTAACAATACGCGAACGGAGTTTTATCGTGGTGGAAAACTTATTTACTCCGATCGTGAAGCGGGCGGTGGGGCGGGTGGACTGCTGGGCGACAGAATCACAGCCCGACGTTATTACTGGGCTGGGGGGGGGGGGCTTACCTACCGAAGGCGTTCCCGTCCCTGATAAGGTTTCGATAGAGATGGTCTCTTTCTACGATCGTAAGCGGTACCGAATCACGGTTGATTTACCTGAAAATTTAGCCCAGCAAATGCAACAGCGTTATCAGGTTGGCGAACGAACTGACCAGCGTAACTGGCTCTATTTTGGTCTTGCCCCCGGCGGCTATTATGAGGTGTTACTGCAGGGGGATTTACTTGGCGTCAGTCCGGATCTCTTGCTTGCCCGTGGCATTGCCGAAGAGGTCACCGATGATTGGTATGATAAAAAGGTACCCGTAGCAAGACAATACGGCATTGATGATTTCGACAAAGAGTACGGCGAACTGTTTAAACAGCACCCTGTCCCATTAGGTATGGACTGGGCACCGATCATGGATGCCTACCGCGCCAACCAGCCTAAAACAGACCAACAGCCTGTGAAGTAATGAGGTCACCGTGAGCAAGGAACGGCGGCATATCATCGGCAATCAGGAGGCATGATGTTTATTATAGCTACCCTCATCCTTGCGCCGGATGCTGGGTCAGCCGCCACGTCAGTGTCAGACCACATAGCCCTAGCAGCGCCGCCGCCAGATAAATAGAGGCGATGCCGGTATAGGCCATCAGCACGCCCGCCACCGGCCCGACGATGCCCAGCGATAAATCGAGAAATATCGTATAGGTTGCCAGCGCGCTCCCTTGATTCTGCGGCGATACGGCCTGAACGGCGACAACGCCTAATGCCGGGAACACCAGAGAGAAACCCGCCCCCGCGAGGAATGCACCGACTTCCGCCATCAGCGGCTGCGTCGCTCCCCAGACCAGCAATAACCCGACGATCTCAACCACGAAGCACGCCATCGCCACGCGCAGCCCACCAAACCGTTGAATACTGTTAGGAAACACCAATCGTGCACCGACAAAGGCACAGCTGAAAATGGTTAGCGTCAGCGCCGCGCCTTCCCAATTCCGGTCAGCATAAAACAGCGTGATGAAGGTGGCGATCACACCAAAACCCGCAGAGGCGATCGCCAGAATAATGCCGTAAACCCAGACTTTCCCCAGCACTTCGCGGAAGGGAATCTTTTTCCCCGGTGCGACCTGCACCGCCGGACGCGGCAGCGCGAGGACAATCGCCACGGCTGCGATCAGGATAATGCATACGGAAAGCAGTTTTAGCCCACCGATATGGTTGAGCCAGACGCCGAGCGGTGCGCCAATCGCCATCGCACCATAGGTGGCAATGCCATTCCATGAAATCACGCGCCCGATGTGTCGGGAACCGACCACACCGACGCCCCAGAGCGTTGCACCGGTACCGGCAAAGCTCTGTCCGGCACCCAGCACGATACGCCCGAGACACAACAGCAGCAGCGTGATTGCAGGCGAGGCGTCGCTAAAGGCGGCCATCAGGTAAAACACCCCGCTCAGCATGACGCCAGCGAGCCCCCAGACGACGATTTTCTTCGGTCCTTTTTCATCGGCGCTGCGGCCCGCATGCGGGCGGCTCAGTAGCGTGGAGAAGTATTGCAGGCTGATCACCAACCCAGCCCAGAATGCACTGTAGCCAAGGTGATCGTGCACATACCCCGGCAGCACCGCCAACGGCAGGCCGATATTCAGATAGCTGGCGAAGTTGAACGCCACAATCGAAACGATGCGCAGATTAAGGCGCAGACCGCTCAGCGCCGGTTCGGATGGGGAAGGTGTTGGCATGGAAAATTCACTCGCTTAACGTCCGTGTATGACGTACGTTCAGAAAAAATTGAAAAATCATATTGTTATATACTCTAAATAATTCGAGTTTCAGGCAGGCGGCAAGAGAAGGAGTCCCGATGAGCTTACTCAAGTAAGTGATTCGGGTGACTGAACGCAGCCAACGCACATGCAACTTGAAGGATGACGAGTATATTGTTGGTTATAATCAACCTTATGCTAATAAACTAATCCCGAACACAGGAGAAACGCAATGCCTGTACCGGCAGACCCGGAGCGCCAGTCAACATCGTCAACCCCAGAAGGGGATAAATCACCACAGAAACCCCTTTCGTTTCTGGGCAAGAGTAAGCGTCTGGTCGCCCGTATTCAGGCGATCCCCAGCGTGGCGCACCTGATTCGCGCGGGCGAACGTTTCAACGATCGGATGGGCAACCAGTTTGGCGCGGCCATTACCTATTTTTCCTTTCTGTCGCTGATCCCGATTCTCATGGTGTCTTTTGCCGCCGTGGGTTTCGTACTGGCCTCCAACCCTGACCTGCTGACAGAGTTGATTAACCGTATCGTCAACAGTATCAGCGATCCTAATCTGGCCAATACGCTGAAAAGTACCGTTAACACCGCCGTACAGCAGCGTACTACCGTGGGGATTACCGGTTTGCTGATCGCACTCTATTCCGGCATCAGTTGGATGGGAAACCTGCGTGAGGCGATTCGCGCCCAGTCGCGCGACGTGTGGGAACGGAACCCGAAAGATGAAGAGAAGATTTACTTTCAGTACACGCGGGATTTCCTGTCGCTGACCGGCTTGGTCATTGCGCTTATCATTACGCTTTTCCTGACTTCCGTTGCTGGCACCGCGCAGAACATGATTGTGACCGCGCTGGGGCTGGATGGCATTGAGTGGTTGCGCCCCGCGTTGACGCTGATTGCCCTGTCAATCTCCATCTTCGCCAACTATCTGTTATTTCTGTGGATATTTTTCGTTTTACCGCGCCATAAACCCAAACGCAAAGCGCTCTTTCGCGGCACGCTGATCGCCGCCGTGGGCTTTGAAGTGATCAAATTCGCGATGACCGTCGCGCTGCCTAAACTGGCCAGCTCACCTTCCGGTGCCGCGTTCGGTTCGGTCATTGGCCTGATGGCGTTCTTCTATTTCTTCGCGCGTCTGACGCTCTTCTGCGCAGCCTGGATCGCCACGGCGAACTACAAAGGCGACACCTCGACGGATAAGAATGAGCAAGAGAAAGAACCGCCCTCCGATCGCTAAAAGCAGCGTGAAAGCACTGGTTTTCCGATCTGCGTCATGAAAAAATAAAACATCGTTTCAAGGCTATTGACTCAGTCTCGCGTAATGTTGAGACTGACGTTAATTTCCGCATTTTTTATACCCAATAAACATCAGGTGCAGGGTACCTTTTCAAACAGGCCAAAAGTGATGACAACTACTAACATTGCCGTAATCGGCGAATGCATGATCGAACTGTCGCAGAAGGGCACGGATCTTAACCGTGGATTTGGCGGCGATACGCTGAACACTGCCGTTTACATTGCCCGTCAGGTAAACGCTGATAAGCTGGGCGTGCATTACGTGACCGCGCTCGGCACCGATAGCTTCAGTACCGAGATGGTGGCTGCCTGGCAGAAAGAAGGGGTGAAAACTGACCTGATTCAGCGACTGGACAACAAGTTGCCCGGTTTATACTTCATTGAAACCGACGATAGCGGCGAGCGTACATTCTACTATTGGCGTAATGATGCCGCGGCCCGCTACTGGCTGGACAGCCCGGAAGCAGAGAAAATTGGTCAGTCGCTGGCACAGTTTGACTATCTCTACCTGAGCGGTATCAGTCTGGCGATTCTGAACCCAGAAAGCCGTCAGCGTCTTCTCGCCCTGCTGCGCGCCTGCCGCGCCAACGGCGGTAAAGTGATTTTTGATAACAACTACCGCCCGCGTCTGTGGCAGAGCAAAGAAGAAACGCAGCAGGCCTACACCGACATCCTGTCCTGTACCGATATCGCTTTCCTGACACTGGATGACGAAGACATGCTGTGGGGCACGAAGCCGCTGGAAGCAGTGCTGGATCGGACGCACGGTTTGGGCGTTAACGAAGTGGTCATCAAACGCGGTGCCGATTCCTGCATCGTGTCTGAACGCGGACAAGAGCTGGTTGATGTCCCGGCGATCAAACTGCCAAAAGAGAAAGTGGTCGATACCACCGCCGCAGGCGACTCTTTCAGCGCAGGTTATCTGGCAGTACGTCTGAACGGCGGCAGCACGCAGGAAGCCGCACAGCGCGGTCACCTGACGGCCAGCACGGTCATTCAATACCGTGGCGCAATTATCCCGCTAGAGGCAATGCCTGCATAAACAGGCTGTCGCGTGATAATAAGTAAAAGGCCGCAATCGCGGCCTTTTCTATTTACTGATTAATGAGTTACTGATTAACGAATTACTGTGCGGCGGGTGCCGTTTCCTGCGGTTTCGTTCCTTCAGGAATGGCCCCTTCCGGCGCAGTCGCGGCGCTGGCAACCGGCTCGGTCGCTGGTGTCATAATCCGGTCGTAGGCTTCCTGCAACGCTTTCATATTCGCTTCCGGTTCACCAGGCTGTTGAATCAACATCAGCGTCGTATCCTGTACCAGCTGCTGGTGCAGTTCCTGATTCAGCATATCGAGCGTCAACGCGGACAGATAGGTCTGGCGCAGTTTCTGATACTGCTCGGGAGAAATATCCACGACGCCATTCTGCTGGGAGCGCAGTCGCTGATCCATCAGGATGTCCGTGCTGGTCCGCGCATAGGTCGCAAACAGCTTGTTCAGCTCGTCCGTCTTGCGCGCAATCAGCGCATCAAACTCTTGCTGTGTCAGCCCTTTTTCACGCAGCGTCGCCAGCTCACGCGCCATAAACGTTACGCCCGGCTCAACGCCCTCACTATTCGGGACATCCATATGAATCGCGCACTGAGAACGGGTATAAAACACATTGCAGTCGAAGCGGAGATTGTTGCTCTTCAGCGGGCTCTTCTCCAGCGCCTGCTGTAGGTGCCAGAACATCGCTTCCCGCGTCATATCGCCCAGCCAGTAGCGAACCAGCGCCTGCGATTCACGAATCGGGTGCCACGGGGCATCCCACATCAGCGACAGCGTATCCTGCTGGACGTTGTTATTCATCAGGCTGATCGCCTGTGGCGGTAGCGGGCTCAGTGTCGGCAACGGCGCGGGCGCTTCACGTTTTCCTTCCAGCGGGGAGAAGGCTTTCCCGATCTGCTCGATCACGCTGCGGTTATCCACATGACCGACGATGTAGAGCGTCATCGCATCTGGCGTGTACCAGGTTTTATAAAACTGCTGGAGCTGCTCGCCATTCAACGGCGGTTTGACGTCCTGAGCAGGATCGTGCGCCAGCAGGGGTGAGCCTTTCAGGCGATAGCGCCAGCTCGGATCCTGTGGATTAATCGGAAAGGTTGCTACCTGATCGGGCACCTTCAGCGCGGCCTGTAGGCTTTTTTCGTCAAACGTCATCTGCCCTGCGCTTTCCGCAAGCCACGCCAGCGCTTCTTTCAGCAGTTCGGGGCGATTGTTCGGCAAACTCAGGTTATACGACGTGAAGTCATACGAGACAATGACCGGAGGCAGGACGCGTGAGCTGTTAGCATCCCGCATCCACATAGAAGGCTGCTGGGCGGCAGACAGCTTATCGCCGGGCGCTAAGGCCAGACGGGGAAGAAAATGGGCAAAACCTACCTGCTGGGCGTTTTCCAGCAGCGACCCGGCATTCACAACCAGACGCAGCTCAACCCGATCGCCGGGGCGCTGTGGTGTGGTTAATAACTGCCAGGTAAAACCATTATCAAGCTTACCCTGCTGCCAGGCAGGATCGGGCTGTAGTGCTTCAGCCTGCACGCCGCTGCTGACCACAGCCAGCAACAAACCACCAACGAAAAGCGCCTTTTTGGTGCCCTGCATGTGAACCCCTACTCATAGCTATCCAACATAATAATGTGGTTATTGTTGATCATTATGGTGGCCTTGCGTCTGCCACCGCACACTCTCGTGGATATATCACGGAAAAAATTAAAGACGCGAAGTGTACCATTCCCTTGGACAGCGCGCTTTTGTCTATGTCACTCCAGAAGACGAAATAATCTGCAAAAAAGGTAAAAATAGTCATATTTAACAATATTTTTACGTTTCAGGGCGGGTAAGAAAAGGAAGGGAAACGGTTTGGTTCGAGGTGTTGGCAGACAAAAAATTCCCCACGGGGCGTTAACGCCGTGGGGAACTGATTTAGAAAACCGTATCGGAATTATGACTGTGCAGTCGGTGTAATCCCATTATCGTTCTTGTTGGTGCCAGACAGCTCAGCATCCAGTTTCTTCTCGTCCAGCTCGCGGCAGTATTTTGCTACCACGATGGTCGCCACACCGTTACCAATCAGGTTAGTCAGCGCACGGGCTTCTGACATAAAGCGGTCAATACCCAGAATCAACGCCAGACCGGCAACTGGCAGGTGGCCCACGGCAGACAGCGTTGCCGCCAGCACGATGAATCCACTTCCCGTCACGCCCGCCGCACCTTTAGAGGACAGCAGCAGTACCACCAGCAGGGTAATCTGATGCCAGATATCCATGTGGCTATTGGTCGCCTGAGCGATAAATACCGCGGCCATTGTCAGATAGATGGAGGTGCCATCCAGGTTGAACGAGTAGCCGGTAGGAATAACCAGACCAACGACCGATTTTTTACAACCGACCTTCTCCATCTTCTCCAGCATACGTGGCAGCACGGATTCAGAAGAGGATGTGCCCAGTACGATCAGCAGTTCTTCACGGATGTAGCGAATGAATTTGAAGATACTGAAGCCAGTCGCTTTAGCAATACTGCCCAACACCAGGAAGATAAACAGAACACAGGTGATATAGAAGCAGGCGATCAATTGCCCCAGTTGCACCAGCGTACCGACACCATATTTACCGATGGTGAAGGCCATTGCACCGAACGCACCCAGCGGAGCCAGTTTCATGATCATGTTAATGACGCCGAAAATGACCTTGGAGAAGCTGTCGATCACGTCAAAAATCACTTTGCCTTTTGCCCCTAAGCGGTGCAACGCAAAGCCGAACATCACAGCAAACAGCAGAACCTGCAAGATATTACCGCTGGCAAACGCACCGACCACACTCGCCGGAATCACGTCCATCAGGAACGGAATCAGACCCTGTTGCGAAGCCTGTTGGGTATAAACCGCCACCGCAGACGCATCAAGCGTACTTGGGTCGATGTTCATGCCCACGCCAGGTTGCACCACGTTAACCACGACCAAGCCGATAATCAGCGCAATCGTACTCACGATTTCAAAATACAGCAGGGCGACCGCACCAGTACGACCAACCGACTTCATACTTTCCATGCCTGCGATACCGGTGACTACCGTACAGAAGATAACCGGCGCAATAATCATTTTAATTAATTTAACAAACCCATCGCCCAACGGCTTCATTTGCTCGCCAAGCTGGGGGTAGAAATGCCCCAACAGTATCCCTATTGTAATGGCGGCAAGAACTTGAAAATAAAGACTTTTAAAAATTGATGTTTTCATACATACGTCCTATGGTGGGGAAAACACAGGAGGGGAATAGGGTACGAAAATGCCGCCTGTGATTGCGCCGGAAAGTAACATTGCAATAACAAGCTGAGAATGTTTTATAAGTTTAGTTTGTGAACGACAGGTTAAAAACAAGAGCTGAATCACGTCAGCAGGAATTATAAAGAAACATCAGTGCAATTTACTTGTAACAGATGCACATTTTTTCGGCAGCGACATTGCCTTGAAAAGCCCTCAAACCCCCGTCATACGGGGAATGTGCCGTTCAGGAAACATTTCTATGAGAAGTAACATTTGCGTTACCTGCAAATACTCAGGAAGGCACCGTAAGAGAATGAATCCCGGATTTTTTATCACGCCGCGCCAGCTGCATAGCAAAACGTGCCTGTGATAAAAGCAGTGCCGCATCCTCGGGTCGAGGATCGGTAATGGTAAGGATTCCGACGCTGACAGCCCGCGCAGGCTGGGAGCCCGCCGGTAAAAAGGGAGAATTAATCGCCAGCATCACGTTTTGCGCCCAATCTTGCGCCTGTCCGGCGGATTGCAGCTGCTTCCCGATGATAGCGAACTCATCACAGTCGAGACGCGCCAAATAGATGAACCCAGCCTCGTTCTGTTCTTCAATCGCCGCGCTGAGCTGCTTCGCCAGCGTGTCTACCTTGCCCTGCTTGCTGGCGGACGAATCAAGCCCGAAAACCAGCAGGCTGAACGGTGTCGCATCGGCCAGACGCTGTTCAAGGCGTCGCATGAAGTGCGCTTTGTCCGGCAGATCCGCGCCTTCCGTTCCGGCAGAAAGCGACTGCGCCAGCAGCTGTTGATTGCGGTTATAGCTGCGCACCAGCGCGCCCAGCTCATCGTCCTGATGCCAGTGCGGCAGCGTAAGTTGGCGGTGGAGCATGTCATCCGGCGGGAGATTCTGTAACTCGACAATAATCCCACGCAGCGGGTGTATCAGCAGGCGGTTAATGCACCAGGTAATGGCGATCGACATAATCAGCGCCAGTAGCAGATACGTCGCCAACATGGTTGAAAAGGTGCTTACGATAAATTGATACATCCGGTAGGAATCCGCCTGCAACACCAGATGCGCCAGCGGAGCCGAATACTGCGTCTGCGGCGGCGAATAGAGCGGAATAGAGATGCGGATAGGCAGCTTAAAGACCCGTGCGATCCAGTCTGGCACCGGACGCTCTTTCGGGAAATTCGCGTGCAGCGTCTGGAAATCATCCGGCAGCAGCACATCTGCCCGGCTCAGAAAGGCAACGGGTAATAGGCTGTCCAGAATATTGCCCGCCCGCTGAACTTCACCTTGTAACACCGCATCCGTCAGCGGTTGACGCACGGAATAGGCGATGCTCTCCAACTGCTTGGCATAATCTTCACGGCGCTGATGCACAAAGTGAAAGAGCTGTATGACGATAAACAGGCTGATCGTCACCAGTGCCACGGCAGACACGGCTGTCATCTGTTTAATCGTTAATGAACGTCTGAGCCGCAAGCGCTTTCTCCGTCAACCTTTTATGCAGACCTGAATACCTGGCCCACCAAACAACAAACAGGTGAGCAATATACAACGCGAAAAATGCGCACGCGTTACACACAGCAACACGATTTACACGCGGCAAATAGTATAAGGCAGCTTATCGCCGCCTTAACGCTGTTTTCTGCTGATGTTCGGGGGATTTCATCTTAATCCTAGGCTACCTTTGGCAACAGCGGTAACGCGGCCTCAGAATAGGGGATATCCCCTGCATAAGCCAGTATCGCTATTCGGGGAGCAATCTGAAGAATCGGGCAGGATTCTCGCCTGCCCGATAAAGTGATGGGGTGAGATTATTGCGGGTAAGGCACCCAGTCAGGCCTATTAGACCTCTCCGGCGGCACGCTCATCATCAGCGTCAGCGCACTGTCACCCTGTCAATTAGCACTGATAACAGTGGACAAAAAAACACGGGTCGCGAACAGCTTTCTACCCACCTCACGTTTGATAACCCACTGCGACTCGCTGACCGCTGGTGGCTCACCGCAAGCCGTGATAGCGCATTCAGCCATAGCTACGGCAGCAAAGCCTTATCGGGCGGGATGTCTTTGCCTTATGGCTACTGGACGCTCGGCTACCAATACGCCTGGAATGACTTTTTCCAACCGATCCCGATCGGCAGCAGTGCATAATGCCTTGATAATATTGGCAATACAGTGACGTTTTGGAATGCCATTGGCAAAAGGAGAATGCTGTCTCAGCCACGGGAGTTGGCACTCACCGAATTGCTGTATGGCTTTCCATCCCGATGCGCCGCTTAGCGCGGCGGTAAAGGTGAGGAAAATGACGTCCATCACTTCATGCTTTTTATTCGTTTCGCAACGTGGGTCGGTAATTCATTGATATAATTAAAGATAGTCATTGTCTTTCACTGAGTGTTAGTGGAGATAAAGCTCAGATCAATAAAATCGAAATAAGTTCTCTATTTCAATAAGTAAAGTGGGATCCCGCCCTGATAACCTGGCTTACACGATCTTGACGCCAGACTTTGAAGATCGCGACATCTACTTTCTTAATAATCAAGTAAGATATTATATTTAAAACTGTAGCGATGAAATTTCAATAGCTTATAGCGGCCAAAAAGAACTTATATCATCTCTTTTTGAAATGGTTCCAAAAGAAATTAAATCGAAGCTCCTTTTCCTTTTGGAAGGTCAAAAATAAGATAGAAAAATTCATAAATACAACGAGATAAGATAAAAACCTTAGAGTTCGATTACATATATTGTAGAAGAAGTAAAGTTGGGTGATAGCAACATTATCGCCTTATCTTTTATTGGTGAGTTAAAAGAATAAGTTCGCCATTGAAAAGTTATACGAGTATAATTTGTGCCCTTGCCAAGCGATCGCGGCAATAAAATCAAACATCAATGGAGTGAAACACGATGTCTTTATTTACGCAGTTACGTACGTTTTTCCTTTTCATCATAACCCTCTTCGCATTTCCCGCCCTCGCCCAACCTTCTTCTGGGCTGACCTGTGGGATTTATACCAATGACAGTGGGGTTAAAGCTTATGTAATAAATTCACAGGTTTTGCAAAAAAAATACAAAGATGAATACATTACATCACGCTATACCCTAGATAATGGAAAGGTTAACATAATCTCAATTGATAGTTTAAATCCACCAGAAATAAATGAATTAATCGAACAAAAAAAAGTTAAAGACTTTAATGAAGAGTATGTCCTGACAGAAAGAAAAAATTGTAAAGAGAATATTGGCATACCGAAAAGTAAAATAGGAAAAAAATGTTGGGACAATATAGGAACTTGCTCTTGGTTAATAGTAGAAAGTGATGTGAAAACACTTAAGGAATTATGCCAAGAGAACTTTTATACGGCTTGCCAACTTTGGCATACTCGTGTTTTCTTTCAGAACGAAATAAATACAATTACAGAAGAAACAAAAAACTTTGATATGCCACGAAAATCAGATCCAGAGTGGATCGAAACCATTACTGAATCATGCAGGTCTGGGCTATCAGAATTAATGTGTAATGATGCTGCTAGGTCATTGTGGAATAATGGACAATATCTTGCCGCAAGAGACGCACTGCAACTGGCTTGTAATACACGTGTGTGGGACGAATCAGTGTGTCAAAAAGCAGATGATTTACGTTCACTCACCGAAAATGATATTGCCTCATCAGTATCTGGGTTGCCAGTAGGTCATTATGCAACACGCGGTGGTGACGTTGATTTTACCATCACAAAAAACGGCACAGTGATAATAACAGGAAGCCCATCGGTTAAGGCGCAGCTCGATAATGGCCTGATTCGCATTCCACGTGACCTGGAAAAAGAAGCTATTGACCGCAGAAGTGATTTCATTCTCCGCCGTGCTGGGGAAAATAAGCTGATCGGCCTTGATATTTGGAATACGTTCAAAGTCTACGAATTACAGAAATAAGGTCAATCAGCAACCGAGTCTTTTCGGTCACGTATTCAACTCGGTGATCGTCAGGTAGAATGTTCATCTGTTTTCCTAAATATTTAGAAGAAGAGCCTGATGGCAACGGTTGAGGTAAAATGCCCGTTTTGTGAGCAAACAGACC
>NZ_JAUMIO010000008.1:0-129739 GCF_032905925.1 Pectobacterium sp. HCp5_1 | reverse complement strand
AACTGGTGAAATTACCGATAAGAAGGGAAAGGGCCTTCCCACGAATAGTAAAAGAAAGGCCCCAAAAATACAGTAAGGCCCGTAGATAAACTGCCAGTCAGTCGCTTAACTGACTGGCATTACTGATGTATGGCCGGTTTTTTGTTATTTGACGGTGGGTTAGCTGGCGGCGTGTGAAATTTTGCTACCCAGTTTCTGCACATCTTGGCCAAAGCCGCGCGTGGTATTACAGCCGCTCAATGCTGCCGTGACCAGCAGCGCTACTACGATTGTTGTTATACGTTTCATCATCGTTACCCGCAGGTGGTTGATAAACAGGTGTGATAAGTCGTGCGTGATAGATTTCTACTGTGTCATAACCCCAGGTAAAAATTCAATCCTCGATAGCGCTGAACCGGCTGATATTGTTTGAGATTATGTTGCGGCTTATGGGGCGTAGCTCAGAGCGGAATTTGGCTATGTTGCTGCACAGATATGATTACCAAGGGATACTGGCTGAGTTTTCAATTGTATTAATTAAATTAATGTACTGATTTTACTCAGGATGTATTTATGGAATGGATGCCACCATGACGGATACCTTGAGATTTTTTCTGAATAAAGATTTTCATATTTATGCCGAAAATAGTCGTAACCCTTCCTTTTCCAGTAAAGACTCATGAAAATCTCAACACGACTCGGCTCCGGTTTTGGTACGTTAATTATTTTCTTCTCCGTATGCATAGTGGTTGCCATTCATTCGTTGTATCAGGCAAAAAGCACCCTTGAATCCGTGGTTCAGGGGGATATGCAAAAAACAAAACTGATCACAGACCTGACGCTTATTCAGCGCGACATGGCGATAACAGTAAGAAATCTTGCGTTATTTACCGATGAAAAAGGTATTGAGGAGCAATCCGCTCGGCTCGAAAAATTAAAGCAACGGTTCACTGACAGCAGTACGCTGCTGGGGCAGATGATTGATCGGTCTACTAATAGCACCGAATTTAAAGCATTCGAATTGATAGAGAACAGCGAAAAAAATGCGCTGGATTCGTTCAGCAACACGATCCCCATAGCTTTAGGGAAAGATAATGCAGCCACAGTGAAGTTTCTTCTGGAGACCGTAAGGCCGGCTCAGGTTCCTCTGATTGACGGGCTGACCCTCATGGGCCAAGAGCTCACTCAACGGTCTGATGATGCTGTCGCAGAAAACAGTAAAACGACTGAACATGCTTACATCATCTTACTGGTGCTGTTAGCCATCGCAGTGGTGTTTGGCTTGTCCACCAGTATTTATCTTATTCGTAAACTGATGAGTGAACTCGGTGGAGAACCTGCCGACGCACAGCGTCTCGCTTATGAGATTTCACAGGGAGATCTGTCCTCTGCCGTTAAACTGCGAAAAAATGATACCCGCAGCCTGATGGCCTCGCTATCTGGAATGCAGGAGCGGCTTCGTGGCATCGTCTCAGATATTAAGGATGGCTCCGCTTCTGTTGCGCTGTCATCAGATGAAATCTCAAAGGGTAACAATGAGCTGGCTTCACGCACTGAAGAGCAGGCGGCTGCACTTCAGCAGACGGCGGCAAGTATGGAGCAGTTGACGGCCGCCGTTCAGAGTAACAGCGCAATGGCCAGGCAGACGGCTAACGCAGCAAGGGATACGGCTTTACTGGTAAAAAATGGTGAAAAGGACGTCAGACGCATGTCGGATACCATGGGCGGTATTTCGCAAAGTGCCTCTAAGGTGAGAGACATTACCTCGGTCATAGAGAGTATTGCATTTCAGACCAACATCCTTGCGCTCAACGCTGCGGTAGAAGCCGCGCGTGCCGGTGAAAGCGGACGTGGGTTTGCTGTAGTGGCATCAGAAGTCAGGACCCTGGCGCAACGCAGTTCCACGGCGGCAAAAGATATCAAGTCACTGATAGAGCAGACGGTGAGTCAGGTTGAATGTGGCGTGATGGTGGCCAATGAAACCGGCCAAAACAGCATGAAAGTCATTAATTTGGTTGAAGAACTCGCCACATCAATAGATGGCATAGCCCTGTCGTCGGCTGAGCAGATGCAGGGGATCTCCCAGGTGAGTGTGGCCGTGAGCCAGATGGATGGGGTGACACAGAACAACTCTGCATTGGTGGAGGAGTCGTCAACCGCCTCTCAGTCACTTTCTGAACAGGCTCAGAGTCTGCGCCTCATCGTGGAGACATTCAGGCTGTAAATAACGCCTTTAAGTCATCACCCAAAAGGAGAGATAGGGTGGGAAGCGGTGGGCAGGTTTTCTGTGATAAATCTGCCCACGGAATGATTACTCGTCTTCCGCCAGAAACAGCTCCAGCAGGGAGTTCAGGAACAGTTTACCGTGTTCGGTGATTTGCCAATGCGTGGCGGTTTCCGTCAGATAGCCTTGCGCTAGCGCCTGATCCAACTGCGGGCGGATGCAGTGCTCTTCCAGACCGGTGTACGCCGTGAAATCCGCGCGCGGGGCGGCTTCCAGCAGGCGAAAGCGGTTCATGAAAAACTCAAAAGGCCGATCGTCGTTAGCGACGTCGTGCTGTTTATCCAGATACGTGCCCTGCATATAGCCGCGCGGATGACGGACTTTGACCGTGCGCAGAATACGCCCGTCGCTGAAGGTCAGCTTGCCGTGTGCCCCGCAGCCAATCCCCAAATAATCACCGAAGCGCCAGTAGTTCAGGTTGTGCTGACACTGGTAGCCCGGCTTGGCGTAGGCGGACGTTTCATATTGTTGGTAACCCGCGGCGCTGAGTAGCGCATGGCCCTGCTCGTAGATGTCCCACAGCGCGTCGTCGTCCGGCAGTGTCGGCGGGCGCGAGCTGAACAGCGTATTGGGCTCGATGGTGAGCTGATACCACGATAAATGCGGCGGATTGAGCGCAATGGCCTGACGCAGGTCGTCCAGCGCTTCGTCCAGCGATTGATCCGGCAAGCCGTGCATCAGATCCAGATTAAAGCTGCGTAATCCCAGACCAGTCGCCAGATGCGCTGCGCGTTTGGCTTCGTCCGGGCCGTGAATACGCCCGAGGCGCGTTAGCTTTTGCGGATCGAAACTCTGCACGCCGATGGAGATACGGTTAATCCCCGCGCGCTGATAGCCGCTGAAACGGTCGGCTTCAACCGTACCGGGGTTGGCTTCCATCGTAATTTCGGCGTCCGGCGTTAACGGAATTCTTGCCCGCACACCGTCGAGCAGCGCCTGCATCGCTTCCGCGCTCAGCAGGCTGGGCGTACCGCCGCCGATAAAGATCGAGTGCAGCTCACGAGCGCTCGCCAGTGGCAAATCGGCATCCAGATCCGCCAGCAGGTGATCGACATATTCCTGATGCGGCACGTCGCCTTTCAGCGCGTGAGAGTTGAAGTCGCAATACGGACATTTCTGTACGCACCACGGAATATGGATGTACAGGCTGAGCGGGGGAAGCTTAAGCATTGCGTAGCGCATCCAGCAGCAGGCGCAGCGCCTGACCGCGGTGAGACTGCGCGTTCTTCTCTTCACGCGTCAGTTCCGCTGCCGTTTTACCCAGCTCCGGCACGAAGAAGATCGGATCATAGCCGAAGCCGCCGCTGCCCGCCGCTTCATGCGTCAGCACGCCCTGCCAGCTACCGTGGCAGACAATCGGCGTCGGGTCTTCCGCGTGGCGTAGATAAACCAGCACGCAGTGGAAGCTGGCGCGGCGCTGTTCGTCCGGTACGTCTTTTAGTGTCAGCAGCAGCTTGTCCAGATTTTGCTGGTCGCTGGCATCTGCACCCGCGTAGCGTGCCGAGTAGATGCCCGGCGCACCACCCAGTGCATCGACAGCCAGCCCGGAATCATCGGCAATGGCTGGCAGCCCTGTGATTTGCGCCGCATGACGTGCTTTCAGGATGGCGTTTTCGATGAAGGTCAGGCCGGTTTCTTCGGCAGAATCCACGCCCAGTTCGGTCTGCGCCACAATATCCAGACCGAAATCCGCCAGCAAGCTGGCGAGCTCGCGCACTTTACCGGGGTTTCCGGTAGCCAAAACCACTTTTTGCATCGTCTTGTCCTGCGTGTTTATTCAATGAAGTCCGCGACGTCAGCCGGGATGTGTTGCGGATGGGTAATTCTAATCTGTTTATGCCGCCCGAGTTCGCCTTTTTCAATCACAACCAGACTCTTGGCGACCCGAAACTGTTTGGCGAGAAATTTGGTCAGATGGGCGTTGGCCTGCCCATCCACCGGTGGTGCGGTGATGGCGACTTTTAGCTCGTCGCCATGCAAACCCACGATCTGATCCCGGCTGGCTTTCGGCTGAATATACAGCCGAATCACCAGCGCATCGCCGTGGCGGGTAATCGCACTCACAGCAGGAACCACAGCCCCGGGAACAGGTCCATGCCCAGATAGTTGAGCATATACAGAATCAGAATCACGGCCATCGCAGAGAAATCAATGCCGCCCATAACCGGAATAATGCGGCGGAGCGGTGCCATTAGCGGTTCAGTCAACTGATGCAGCAGATATTCAATAGGGCTACGGCCCTGACTGACCCAGCTCATGATGGAACGGATGATGATGACCCAGAAAACCAGATAGCCCGCGGATTTAATCAGCGAAATGAGTCCGACCAGCAGGTTCATTGGGCTAAGGGAAATCGCGCCAACCTGAATCAACAGCAGTAACGGGTATTTGATCGTCGTGAGAATAAAGGCCAGCAGCAGTGAGGCGCTGTCAATTGGCCCTAACGACGGCAGAATGCGGCGCAGCGGCCCGACAATCGGCTGGGTGATTTTGACGACAAACTGCGATAGCGGGTTATAGAAATCGCTGCGTGACCACTGCATCCAGATGCGCAGCAGCAGGACCATTACATAGAGGTCGACCAGCGTTTTGACCAGAAAAGTCAGGGTGAGCATAAGTACGTCTTTTCCTTATAAGATAAAGAATCGGGGAACCCGCGGTGGTTAAAAAAGCGTTTCCATTTCCTGTGCGCGAGCAATTGCCGCCTGCATGGCCTCGGCCACGGTTTGCGTCAACTGCTGTTCGTTAAATACCCGCAGAGCTTCTGCCGTGGTGCCGCCCTTGGAGGTAACATTCTCCCGCAGGGTCGACAGCGGCGTATCCGGATTGGCTTCAACCAGCGCGGCAGCACCTGACGCGGCCTGTTGCACCAGCAAGCGAGCTGTTTCCTGGCTGAACCCCTGACGGATGGCTTCCTGCTGCATCGCTTCCATAAACAGGAAGAAATAGGCCGGTGCGCTGCCCGCCGCGGCGATCACGCCGTTGATACCTTGCTCGCTATCCACCCAGCAAATTTTACCGACGCTCTGCATCAGCTGTGCCGTGAAATCTTTATCAGCCTGACTGACGGAGGCGGGGGCATACATTCCGCTCATGCCTTTGCCGACCAGAGACGGCGTGTTTGGCATAATCCGCACGATATTCAGCGGTTCGCCCAGCAGCGCCTGAAAACGCGCGACGTTGATGCCTGCGGCAATAGACAGCACCAGCTTACCGCTGAAATTGACCTGTTCACGCAACGGTTCGCAAACCGTTGCCATCATCTGCGGTTTGACGGCCAGCACAATAACGTCCGCTTCCTGAGCGCAGCGGACATTGTCCGCACTGCTGATCACGCCATACTGTGCAGCCAGCGCATCGCGATTCTTACCCGAAGGCGCGCAGACGCTGATGTGTTGAGCGGGATAACCGCCGTTGACTAATCCGGCGATAATGGCCTGCGCCATGTTTCCGGCACCAATAAACGCTATTTTACGTTGTTGCATCTGCATTATCGCTAATCACCTGTTCCGTTTGTATTCTGTCAAAGATGACGTGCCGTTCAGCGCGTACTCCTATTTATGGATCTTTTACTGACAGTTAGGCGTTTTTGACTGAATAGTCGCGCGCGCCAAAGATTGCCGTACCAATGCGCACCATCGTGCTGCCGGCGCTAATCGCCGCGCGCATGTCGTCCGTCATCCCCATAGAAAGTGTATCAATATGCGGATAATTTGCGGACAACGTTTGCAACAGCGCGGCCATTTGTTTGAAAACAGCCAACTGCTTCTCGTAATCGGTTTCCGGTGCCGGAATCGCCATCAGGCCACGCAGACGCAGGTTGGGCAGTGCGGCGACGCTGACGGCAAGCTCTGCTAATTCATCCACCATAATGCCTGATTTGCTCGGTTCGCTGCTGATATTAATCTGCAACAGAACGTTTAACGGTGGCAAGGTGGTCGGGCGCTGTTCGCTCAGACGCTGCGCGATGCGCAGGCGATCCACGGTGTGAAACCAGTCAAAATTCTCGGCCACCAGTCGACTTTTATTTGACTGTAGCGGGCCGATAAAGTGCCACTCCAACGGCGTGTCCGGGTGGTTTTTCTGGAAATAATGGATCTTCTCCACGCCTTCCTGGACATAGTTCTCGCCAAACGCTCGTTGCCCTGCCGCAATAGCTTCTTCGATCGCGCTCACAGGTTTGGTTTTACTGACTGCAAGTAGCGTAATTTCTTCTGGTGCCCGTGCGCAATGCGCCGCGGCGGTGGCGATTTGCTGCCGGATGTCCTGTAGATTCTGCTGGATTGTCGTCATGGTTATTCAGGAGGTTATCTATGGAGTTGGATGAGTGGATGGCGCGTAGTGTAAAACATAATGCCTCGGATCTGCACCTTTGTAGCGGTCACCCGCCGGTGCTGCGTGTGGACGGGCGGCTACAGCCTGAAAATACCTTACCACGTTTAACGTCGGATCAGGTGGCACAATGGTGCGATGCCTGGCTTGAACCCGCTCAGAGAGAGCAACTGCGGCAGACTGGTCAGGTGGACGGGGCATTAATGCTGCCCGATGGACAACGCCTGCGGGTGAATGTATTTCGCCAGCGGGAAGGGCTGTCTGCGGCGCTGCGTATTATCCCGTCCGTTCAACCTTCATTGGCGACGCTACAGGCACCCCCCGTTCTCTCGACGCTGCTGGAGAAACCGAACGGTCTGATCCTGATTACCGGTGCGACGGGGAGCGGCAAATCCACGACGCTGGCGGCCATGCTTGGGGCGTTAAACGACAGCAGCGATCGCCATGTGATTACGCTGGAGGATCCGATCGAGTTTATCCATGCCAGCCGACGTTGCCTGATTCAACAGCGGGAGATCGGTGCGCACAGCGCATCGTTTGCGCAGGCGCTACGGGCCTCATTGCGGGAGGATCCCGATGTCATTCTGCTGGGCGAATTGCGCGATACGGAGACGATTCGGCTGGCGCTGACGGCGGCGGAAACCGGCCATCTGGTGTTGTCGACGCTGCATACACGTAGTGCAGCGCAGGCGGTCGATCGTCTGATTGACGTCTTTCCCGGTGAAGAGAAAGCCTATGTTCGCAGCCAGTTAGCTACCTGCTTGCAGGCCGTGGTGACGCAAAGGCTACTGCCCGCTGCGCAAGGTGGCCGAATTGCGCTTTATGAAGTACTGACGGCGACGGCGGCAGTCAGTAACCTGATTCGGGAAGGGAAAACGCACCAGCTTCCCGGTCTGATTCAAACCGGAGCCGCTGCGGGAATGCAAACGTTCGAGCAAAGCTACCAGCAGCGCTGTCGGGATGGGCTTATTTCACACAGTTGCGACCTTGCCGTTTAGCCGCATAGAGGTTTTCATCGGCTAACTGAATCCAGTCCTCAACGGAAGCAAGATCGGAACGGTAGACGGCAATACCTGCGCTAATCGTGAAGCGCAGATTCTGGCGATCGTATTCCAGAGTATGTTGCTCAATTGCTTGACGAATACGCTCAATCGTTACCACCGCCGTTTGGTAAGAGACATCTTTTAATAGAATGATGAACTCCTCACCACCAAGGCGGGCAACCAGATCTTCCTGACGCAGCGACATGCGCATGAGCATCGCTAGCTCTTTGAGGACGGCATCGCCAGCCAGATGGCCGTACTGATCGTTAATGCTTTTGAATAAATCGATATCGATAATCGCCAGACAGCTTTTGTCCGTGTGCTGGCTTTGCTGCTTGAGGAGAAAAAAATCGCTGGCCTGTTCGAAGAAGCTACTGCGATTCGGCAGTCCGGTAAGAAAATCATGCCCCGCGTTAAAGCGCAGAGAGGCTTCTATCTGCGTGCGTTCATCCTCCAGCGCGCGCGCGTGGATGATGATGCCGAGTGTTTTCACCAGCGGTGCCAATAGCTCGATCATCGTTTGATCGTAACCTTCCCGACGGTTGGCTAGTGCGATCATCCCGATCGCTTTGCCGTTGTGAGTAATAGGAATGCCAAGCAAGGAATACAGCGCGGGGTGGATAGGTGGAAGGTCTCGGCCAGCCTTTTGTCTCAGCAGGTTATTGGTGCACACCACCGTATTGTGGGTCACCACGTGGCCAAACAGATTATCCAGCTTACGGAGCCTCAGGCCGCCATGGGTTCTGCGCTGGTGCCTGTACCAGTTCAGGGTTTCTTCATCCCAGGCAAGGTTGGAGATTGCGGGAAGATAGAGCGACTGGCCGTTTTCATCTTCCTGCAATGTGGCAATGAAGCCGAAGGTGCTGTTGGTGACGCTCAGCAGCCGCTCAAAGACTTTATCGCAGGCGGAAGGCAGATTGTGGTCGAGTAGAAAGCTGTCGTGGACTGACAGCAGGATATCGAGAATGATGCCTTGCTGATGGGCTTTCTTTTCGGTTTCGACGTTTTGCGTGATGTTGTGAGCATATTTAATGATTTTTCTCACATTACCGTCGCTATCCATCACTGGACTGTAGGTCGCCTGTATCCAGAATGAATGGCTGTCTTTGCCCAACTGGTGGAAACGCCCGCTGATGGGATGGCCGCGATGCAAGGTTTCCCAGAATGTTTGATAGTCGGCTTGTTCGGTATAAAGAGGATCGCAGAGTGATTTGTGGTGCAGGCCGAGAATTTCCTTCCCTTCGTAGCCTGTCAGCATCAGATAGTGTTTATTGACGTGGGTAATATAGCCGTCTTTATCAAACTCGATCACGCCTTGTGAATTTTCAATCGCGTCTAGCTGTGCCCGATGCTCCGACATCAGACGCTTTTCCTGAGTAATATCAAGCGCCAGTTTGATGACGCCAACGCGGCGACCTGAATGATCAATAATGGGCGTATAGGCGGCGTGGAGCCAAATGATGTCTCCTTTTTGGGTTTTCCGTTGGAATTCCCCTGCGTTAATATTCCCTTTAATCACATCGTGCCAGAAGTGGTCATGTTTTTGACGCTGTGCTTCTGGCAGAAAAAGCGTGTGGCTTTTCTGAATAATGTCTTCTTTTTTGTAGCCCAGCATTTTGCAAAAAAGAGGATTGGCTTCAATCAATTTTCCTGCCAGGTCGAATTCGGCGATGGCATAAACGGAATTGAGCGCGTGCAGTTTGGCTTCATTGTCAAACCTGGTAATCAAATCAACATCAACTGACTGATTATTCATGTTTATATTTGCCTATATTCTTTCTGTCTTTACCCTTGATTCGCTGTTGTCAGAGGCATTTGTTTTATCATGATGCCATCTGTGATGTTATCGGGTGATTGGCAGTCCCCTTTTTTTACGCGAAAACCAATGGGCCGAATTAATAAAATAGCGTGCTATTAATTAAATTAATAAATATTATATCGAGAATATAATTAATAGACTAAAACGCATGATGAATATTACCAATAAGAGACGTCTCTGATTGTCTTTTTATTCAATGTATTGCCATCATTGATTTTTCCGCTTTCATGCAGAAACTCTATTTATACGCTTATGTGTAAAAACAGAGAATAGCGGTAAAAAAATAATACTCAAATTATCTGAAAGTATACCTATGAAATAGGTGTGTCGGGAGGGAAAAGGGTTCCTGCTTTTTTTCATTCTTTGTTCAATTTTTTAGGGAATATGTGGAAGCGGGGGCTATCTGCGGGGGATGCCTATGGTCAGCGCTGGGCTGACCATAGGTGGTGGAATACCAGTAGATTAGGAAAGGCGAGGATCTACCTGAAACAGTGCCATGGAGCGCATCAACTGCTGAGACTGCTGCTCCAGCGACTGTGTAGTCACGGACGAGGCTTTGACGAGCTGCGCGTTGTGCTGAGCGACCTTATCGATCTGTGTGAAAGCGACGTTAACCTGCTCAATACCACGATGCTGTTCTTGCGTGGCGGTGGAGATATCCCGCATCAGCTGCGTAATGCGGATGATTTCGTCGGTCACTTCATCCATGGTTTCACCCGCTTTAGTGGCTAATTCAAGCCCTTCGGACACGCGCGTTTGGGAATCCAAAATCAATGCGCGGATTTCTTTCGCCGCCTGTGCGCTATGCTGCGCCAGATTACGCACTTCTCCGGCGACGACGGCAAAGCCTCTGCCTTGTTCGCCAGCGCGAGCGGACTCAACGGAGGCGTTCAGCGCCAGAATGTTGGTCTGGAATGCGATGCCGTCAATGACGCTGAGAATGTCATTGATGCGCTTGGCGCTGGTGGCGATCTCCTGCATTTTTTCAATGACGTAACAGACGGACTCGTTGCTGCGGCTGCTGGTGTTAGAGACATTATTGGCCAACTGATGCGCGAGTTCCGCGTGATCGGCATTGAGTTTCACCGTCGCGCTCAATTGCTCCATGCTCGCTGCCGTCTGTTCCAGTGCAGCAACGGATTCTTCGGTGCGTTGAGAAAGCTGAGCGTTTTCTTCAAACAGTTCGCGGCTACCGAGATCGATTTGCGTGCTGGCATCACGCACCTGACTAACCGACTCCAGCAGCGCACCCTGCATGCGGCCGATAGCATCATTGAGTCGACCCAGTTCATTGTCTCCGCCTTGAATCAGGCGGCGGGTCAGGTTACCAGCGGCAACCTGCTCCAGTTGCTCAATGGCATAGTCCAGCGGTTTGAGCAGCATGTGCCGTAGCGCGACCCAGGCTAATGCCACCAGCGTGATAGACAGCAGGCAGGCGATGGCAATGAGCAACAGCATGATGCGCTCGTTGCTCTCGGACTGTGCCAGCCCCTGTTCGGAAAGCTGTTGGGCATACTGACGGAAATTCTGGATTGATAAATCAAAGGCTTCACTCAGCGGGCCGAGCTGTTTTTCCAGAACTTCATAATATTCGTCGGTATACTGCTTTTGCAGTGCACTTAGCATCGGGGTCATGCCCTGCTGAAAATAGGCCTGATAGGTTTTCAATACGTCCTGCGCCAGCGCCTGCTGTTTGGGATCGGCATTGGCCGATTGGATCACGCGTGCAATATCTTCCTGCGATTGGCGAAGATGCTTCTCTACGACCCCGGTTTCCTTGGCTCCGTCGTCCAGCAGGCCGATTTCGATCTTCCTGACGGCGAGCGTTGCCGAGGCACGTGCGCTGAGCGTGTGGTTATAGCCGCTCATCAGGTTGCCCAGCTCAATGCCCTGAATCTGATTTTGTGCCACCAGCGTTTCCCTGTCTTTCTTAATCGCGACAACGCCCATGCTGCTGACGATAAGCAGCAACAGGGTAGTGAGCAGCAATAACGTTAATAAGCCGGTACGAATAGAAATATTTTTCAACCCCATGGTGTCCTTTTCCTTACGCCGCCTTCGTGGGTGATAACCCAGTCATCATTGGATGTGGTGTGTGCAACGAAAGAGAATACGTTATCTGTGTTGCGGTGAGATAAAATTAAAAAGATATGGCAGGCGTAAAAAGGGGCGGGCAAGAAGGGCGTAAGCGAGAGCTTCCCGCAACACAGGCTTCTCTCGTCACGGGCTTCTCTCAACGCAAAGGGTATAAATAATTAGCCGTAGCGTTTACGCCTGGTTTATTATCTGTTAATAGCGTTGGTTTTTCAGGGGCGTACTCAAATACGCCAGTCAATGATACCCAGAGGTATCCGAGGTTTATGTGCAGTTAACAAGTTTTACGGATTATGGTTTGCGGGCGCTGATTTACATGGCATCGCTGCCGGGCGGGAAAATGACCAGCATTTCGGAGGTCACGGAAGTATATGGTGTGTCCCGTAATCATATGGTCAAAATTATCAATCAACTTAGTCGTGCTGGGTTGGTGATGGCCGTGCGCGGCAAGAATGGCGGTATCCGTCTTGGGAAACCGGCAGAAACCATCCGAATTGGCGATGTGGTGCGCGAATTGGAGCCGCTCACGCTGGTTAATTGTAGCCACGAATTTTGCCACATCACACCGGCCTGTCGCTTGAAGCAGGTGCTTCAACAGGCGGTACAAAATTTCCTGCATGAGCTGGATCAATACACGCTGGCTGATATGGTCAAAGAAAACCCGCCGCTTTATAAATTATTGTTGGTTGAATGATTTTTGTTCAGCCTCCTGCTGATGACAACGGAGGAACCGCAATGTCACAAGATCCATTCCTGGAACGAGAAGCAGAAAAATACGAATCTCCCATCCCCAGTCGTGAATATATTTTGGCGCATATCGCCAAGCGCGATACCCCGATTAGCCGAGAAGAATTAGCCGCCGACCTGCAATTAACCGGAGAAGACGCTCTCGAAGCGCTGCGCCGTCGCCTGCGTGCGATGGAGCGTGATGGTCAGCTTATCTTTACCCGCCGTCAGTGCTATGCGTTGCCGGAAAAACTCGATCTGCTGCGCGGTACGGTCATTGGTCACCGCGATGGTTTCGGCTTCCTGCGAGTAGAAGGCCGCAAAGACGATCTTTATCTGTCGGCCGAAGAGATGAAACGGGCGATTCACGGCGATGTAGTACTGGCACAGCCGCTGGGCGCGGATCGTAAAGGGCGTCGTGAAGGGCGCATCGTGCGCGTGCTGGAACCGCGTACCGGACAAATTGTTGGACGCTATTTTGTCGATGCTGGTGTCGGGTTCGTCGTACCGGATGACAGCCGCCTGAGCTTCGATATTTTGATCCCGAAAGAAGAAATTAACGGCGCTCGTATGGGCTTCGTGGTGGTGGTTGAGCTGACGCAACGCGCCACGCGCCGCACGAAAGCGGTGGGTAAGATCGTCGAGATTCTCGGTGACAACATGGGTACCGGGCTGGCGGTGGATATCGCCCTGCGTACCCATGATATTCCGCACACCTGGCCGCCTAAAGTGGAAGAGCAGGTAAAGGATCTCTCCGAAGAAGTACCGGAAGCCGCGAAAAAAGGCCGTGTGGATCTGCGTAAGCTGCCGCTGGTGACGATTGACGGCGAAGATGCTCGCGATTTTGATGACGCTGTACACTGTGAGCCGAAACGCGGCGGTGGCTGGCGCTTATGGGTTGCGATTGCGGACGTGAGCTATTACGTTCGGCCGAATACGGCGCTCGACCATGAAGCGCGGGCGCGTGGCACCTCGGTCTACTTCCCATCGCAGGTGGTACCGATGCTGCCGGAAGTGCTGTCGAACGGACTCTGTTCGCTCAACCCGCAGGTCGATCGCCTGTGCATGGTCTGTGAAATGACTGTTTCGGCGCAGGGTAAGCTGTCGTCCTATAAGTTCTATGAAGCAGTGATGAGCTCACATGCGCGCCTGACCTACACCAAAGTGTGGAATATTCTGCAAGGCGACGCTGAACTGCGCGAGCACTACAAGCCGCTGGTAGGTGGGTTGGAAGAGCTACACCGCATGTACAAGGTGCTTGAACACGCGCGTGAAGTGCGTGGCGGCATCGCGTTTGAAACGGAAGAAGCGAAGTTCATTTTCAACGCTGAACGCCGTATCGATCGTGTGGAAGCGGTGGTGCGTAACGATGCGCACAAACTGATCGAAGAGTGCATGATTCTGGCGAATATCTCCGCCGCGAAATTTGTGGAGAAAAACGAAGAACCAGCGCTGTTCCGCGTACACGATCAGCCGAGTGAAGACCATGTCTTAGCCCTGCGTAGCGTGTTGGGCGAACTGGGGCTGACGCTGAAAGGCGGAATGAAGCCACAGCCGAAAGATTACGCCGAATTGATGAATGAGTTGGCTGATCGTCCCGACCGGGAAATGCTGCAAACGATGCTGCTGCGTTCAATGAAGCAGGCGATTTATGACCCAGAAAACCGAGGCCACTTCGGTCTGGCATTAACGTCTTATGGTCATTTCACGTCACCGATTCGTCGTTATCCAGACCTGTCGCTGCACCGCGCCATTAAGTATCTGCTGAGCGATCGTCATGAGCGCTGGACGCCAACGGGCGGCTGGCATAGCGACATTAACGAGATGCTACAACTGGGCATGCACTGCTCGATGACGGAGCGCCGTGCGGATGAAGCCACGCGTGACGTCGCAGACTGGCTGAAATGCGACTTTATGCAGGATCACGTGGGTGAGGTCTTTACGGGGATTATCGCCAGCGTGACCGGTTTTGGCTTCTTCGTGCGCCTGAAAGATCTGTTTATCGACGGGCTGGTACATGTTTCCACGCTGGATAATGACTACTACCGCTACGATAATATTGGCCAGCGGCTGATTGGCGAATCGCGCGGGCAGGTTTATCGTCTGGGTGATGAAGTCGAAATTCGTGTTGAAGCCGTCCATATGGATGAGCGCAACATTGATTTCGCGTTGATTTCCAGCACGCGCAAGGTGCGCGGTGAAGGTAAAACTGCACGCGATCGTGTGAAGAAACCGGAGTCGCGCGAGGCCAAGCCAAGTCGACGTCGTCGCAGCGCGAGCAAAGCGCCGGCAAACTTTGAGCCGGATGCCGCATTCCGCAAAGAAGGCGATAGCAACACGAAGTCGGATAAGTCAAAAGCCAAGCCGAAAAAGAACCGCGATAAAGCGAAAAAGAACGTGGAAAAAACGCGTAAAATCGCTGCCGCAACCAAAGCGAAACGCGCGAAGAAAAAATCTGCTGAGTAAGGTTAGTGAGCCCGCGCCCTCCACTGAGAAGGGGAGCGCGCGGGGTAAACCTCTATCTCTACATTAACGGGCACTGCCTGTTATGGTTAATTTGAAGAGTATCAATGAGCGAAATTATTTACGGTATCCACGCGGTTAAGGCACTGCTTGAGCGCGATCCACAGCGTTTTCTGGAAGTTTTTGTTCTGAAAGGGCGCGACGATCGTCGCCTTCAGCCTGTGATTGCAGAGCTGGAAGCGCAGGGCATCGTCATTCAGGTGGCGAATCGTCAATGGCTGGATAAGCAGGCTGACGACGCGGTGCATCAGGGGATCGTAGCGAAAGTCAAAGAAGGGCGGAAATATCAGGAAAACGATCTGCCTGCGATGTTAGACAATCTGGAAACGCCTTTCCTGCTGATATTGGACGGCGTGACCGATCCACATAACCTGGGCGCTTGCCTGCGTAATGCGGATGGGGCTGGCGTGCATGCGGTGATTGTGCCACGCGATCGTTCCGCGCAGCTTAATGCGACGGTGAAGAAGGTGGCCTGCGGTGCGGCGGAAACTGTACCGGTTATCAGCGTGACCAATCTGGCCCGTACGATGCGCCTGTTGCAGGAGCGTAATATCTGGATCGTTGGCACAGCGGGTGAAGCGGATCATACGCTATACCAAAGCAAGCTGACCGGGCCGCTGGCGCTGGTAATGGGCGCGGAAGGGGAAGGTATGCGTCGTCTGACTCGTGAACACTGCGATGAATTGATCAGCATTCCGATGGCAGGCAGCGTGTCTTCACTGAATGTGTCGGTTGCCACGGGCGTGTGCCTGTTTGAAGCTGTGCGTCAGCGCGCGTAATCAGTGTCGCGAATGATAGTAAAGAGGTGCCCTGGGGCACCTCTTTTTCGTTGGGACTAGCGTTCTAAATAGTGCTTATACGGCAGGACTTACCAGCCTGCGAACGTCTTGTTGCGAAGGCTGTAAAAGCCGGAAGACGGAAACGGCGTCAGAAAGCACGATCGCCTGCTGTTCCAGCGACTGAGCGGCAGAAGAGGATTGCTCCACCAACACGGTGTTTTGCTGCGTGTTCTGATCCATTTCTATAATGGCCTGACCGACCTGAGAAATGCCGCGATGTTGCTCGTCCGACGCGGTAGTAATGTCTTTCATGATGGCGTGGACCTGCGTCACTGACTGGACAATTCCTTCCATCGTTTTTCCCGCGCCGTTGACGAGAGCTGCACCGTTATTGATCTGTGAAACCGACTCGGCAATGAGCGTGTCGATCTCTTTGGCGGCCTGTGCGCTGCGCTGCGCCAGATTGCGCACTTCGCTGGCGACAACGGCGAAACCACGTCCTTGTTCACCGGCTCGTGCCGCCTCTACCGCAGCATTAAGCGCCAGAATATTGGTTTGAAACGCGATGCTGTTGATCATTGAGGTAATTTCAGCGATGCGGTGGGAGCTTTGCGCGATATCGTGCATGGTGTTGACGGCTTTAGAAACCTGCTCTCCCCCTTGATTCGCGGTGTCAGAAGCATCCATAACCAGTCGGTTGGCCTGATGGGCGTTATCCGCATTCTGTTTCACCGTTGACGTCAGCTGCTCCATACTGGCGGCGGTTTCTTCCAGTGCGGCGGCCTGTTGCGTTGTGCGAGAAGAGAGATCGGTGTTACCGGCAGAAATTTCCCCAGCGGCATAGGAAATCTGGTTCGCGCTGAGGCGAATTTTATCAATCATGCTGTGCAGGTTGCTGTTCATCTGCCCCATGGCTGAAATCAACTGGCCTAATTCATCATGACGATCGTTGTGAAGCTGCATAGTGAGGTCGCCTTCCGCAATCGCGCGGGTGGCATGTAACGCCTGATGCAGCGGGCGTACGATCTGCCGCGAGATAATGATGGCCGTGGTCAGACCGAGTATGATGGCAATCAGCGTAATCACGCCCAGCTGTATGTCGCTGCTAATGACGTTACGGCCCGCGCGGCTTTCTTCCGTGAAGTAAAGCTTATTGATATTTTCCTGCAACCCTGCCATCTGCTCGTTCAATTCACTGAGCCGCTGTTGGCTGACATCCGGGCTCATCACCTGCTGGCGCTGTGAAATATAAGCATTGAGTGACGCACTGATATCCTGAATGGCGCTTTTGTCTTCCGCTGGCCAATGGCCCGTGTCGATCGCTGTCAGCAGCGCGGACAGCTCTTCCTTAATGTTACCGATCGCACTGTCGTGCTGTTCCAGATACTGTGCTTTACGCTCCAGCGCATAACCAAAATTGCCTTCCCGCGCGACCACGGTCTTGTCATACATGGCGCCAAGGCGGCTGATGCGTTTTAACGATTGGTCGCTATTGTGTAATCCGTAAAAGCCGACCATAGAGAGGATGACCCCCATGGTGAGCAATAAACCAAACCCTACCAATAACTTGCGCGTTACAGACAGGTTTTGAAATGACATCCAGCGCAGCATAAACCTCTTCCTTTCGTTCATTAATTATTTACCGTCATCGCAGGTCAATAACGGATTAGTTGTTGTGTGTTTGCATATAAAGCAGGTGATGAGTGTGAAACAGGCACCTATCTGACTGATAAAAAATGCCTTATCTGTTATCGGCATTTCAGGCGCAATGCTTATCCGTTTTCTTAAAAAATGTGAGGAGACGCGTGCGGGTGTGAAGGCTGAGGGATAACGCGCTCCTCTGGGGGCTTCTGCGTTGTTTATCACGTAAAGTCATGTATAAACGCTTTGCTATGCAAGAATCATCTATATTCTTCATGCTTCCTCTTATTTATTACTGATGCGCCAACGGGGCTCATTTAAAAGGAATATCGCTATGCCTATTGTTACGTCGCTACTCGCTTTCGCTTCCTATTTCTTTATCGGGTTTGCCATGGTGCTGGCCTTTCTGTTTATCTACACCCGTGTCACGCCGCATGATGAATGGGCGCTGATTAAAGAAAACAATACTACGGCGGCTATTGGGTTTGGTGGGGCGTTAATTGGCTATGTGATCCCGCTTTCCAGTGCGGCGATTAATTCGGTGAGTCTGGTGGATTACATCACCTGGGGCGCAGTCGCGCTGGTGGTGCAATTGGTGATTTATTTCGCGGTGCGCCTGTATATGCCACGCCTCAGCCAGCATATCCAGAATAATGATGTCGCCACCGGTGCCTTTCTCTGTGCCGCCTCGCTCAGCGGCGGGATTCTGAATGCGGCGTGTATGTCGTATTAATTTGCCGTTGCATGACAATACCGGGAATCCGCCCGGTATTTTTTTACAACCTGCCCCGCCGATTCAGCGATACAGCACGGCGCGCGCGAACCACATGCCGGGGAGCGTGGCAGCCTCGGATTTCATTACAATCACATAATAATGTGCACCAGAGGCATCGGCCTTTTGTTGAAGGGCGCGATCCACGTCATCTGCGTTTCCGCGCATGCTCACCGAAATCGTCCCCATTTTTTCCAGCTTACTGGTTTGCGCGTAGCGAATTTCAAGCGCTTTCTCCGCAGGCGGCGGTGGCGCGACAGGCTTACCTTGTATGATCTGGCAGCCGGACAGCATCAGTATTAGGGGTAAGAAAAGTATCCGCACGATGTTCATCGTTTCAGCCTGACAGGAGTAGATAGCGGAAGTGTAGCGCTATCGTCGGGCCGATGGCATTCTCTTTAACAGGGAAGCTGTTCAATTTTTGGAAGGAGTCTGATCTGTGCGTTGTATCGTTAATGCTGCTTTCTTGCTGTTGTTTACTGGCTGTGCGTATGCCGAACCTTCATTACACGAATTAGATTCGATTTATCAGCAGTGCCGTGAGCGGGGGAAGGATAGCCCTGTCGCGCTGCCGTCTGAAAACGACTGGTTCTGGACGTTAAACAACGATGATAAAGCCACCGCGCTTGTTTATTTGAATGAACAGGCGATGAATCGCTGTACCGGCAGTGAGGTGGATAAACTGGCGATAAAAGCATTCCATTTGGCGGTGGAAGGCGAGCGGGATTTCCTGGATTCGCTCATTGCGGCGCGGACAACGACGTTGAAGCCCTTGCAGCAGCAATGGATAGTCTCGCATCGCGATGAACTTAATCGACTCGGCAAACAGCCGGCTTTACAGGTGCCGTTTAGCTTATCCCAATACTTTAAGGCCATTTCCGAGAAAAAATAACGGGCAGTCGGTGCTGCCCGTGAGTTGAGGTTAGCGCGAGGTGACCAGCGTAAAATCTTCGCCTTTGAAGACTTTTACCGGATTACCGCGTTCTATCTGGTGGTGGAACAGACGCCGCTGTGCCCGTAATTCGGCGTGCTGCTGCTGTTGTAACGCTTCCAGACGATAGGCGATGAGATAACAGGCCAGACGCTTGTTGGCGTGCTGGCTGCGTTCACTCTGTACCTTCACCGTGATACCGCTGGCGACATGGGTGGCGCGGACGGCAGACTCGGTTTTATTCACATGCTGCCCACCGGGACCAGAGGATTTGGTGGCTTCAAAGCGAATCTCGTTATCGGCAAACGCCTGTTCCTGATGAAAGCGTGCGACGCCGATAAACCAGTTTTTGCGTCCGCCACCTTTGCGCCAGGGGCTATTGCACGTCCACTGAAGTGTACCGCACCAACTGGCGGCCAGCGGTTCCGCCTGCTCACCGTTTAACAGAACCAGTGCGGAACGTAGTGTGCCAGCGCGTTTCCCCGCTTCGGTTTCGATAATTTCACAGTCGACGCCTTGCTGCGCGGCATCTCGCGTCAGAGCCTGCAAAGCCTTTGCGGTTGCCAGCATGCATTCGTCCGGCCCCTGCGCGGCGGAGAGTTGAAGCAATATCATTTATCCTCCCCGCGCGTTTTGTAGGTGAGTACCGGTTTCAGGCGAGCAATCAGCGTGATTAACCCCGCTTGCTGCATCGCACCGATCACGCTGTCTATCGGTTTGTAGGCTTCTGGTGCTTCCTGAAAAATCAGTTGCCTGTCCTGACAAATCACGCGGCTACCGAAGCGGGTTCGTGCGAGTTGCTGAACGCTGTAACGTGAAGACAGCCGATCTTTACACTCCGTGCGCATCCACTTCCTGCCCGCGCCATGTGCCAGCGAATACAGGCTATCGGCGTGAGGAATGGGCTGCACGATGTAGCTGTAGTCGCCGCGTGAACCGGGAATGATGACGGGTCCGCAATCGGCGGGTGTCGCGCCTTTGCGGTGCAGCCAGCCAGAAATGCCCTCAATCGTTGCTGATGTCACCAGATTGTGATTCACGTCCAGTGCGGCATCGCCTTCCGTATGCCAACGTTCCAGCATTCGCTGCGCGATCAGTCGCCGATTGTGGGTGGCAAACGTTAGCGCGAACTGGTGCTGTTCCAGATAGGCCTCCGCGGCAGGCGTATTGGCTTCAAGCCCCTGATGGCCGAATTCCCGCACGTGAGCTTCCAGTATGGTTTGCCCTAATCCGCGCGAGCCGCTGTGGACGAGCAACAGCAGCTGTTTAGGATCAATGTGCAAAGCGTGCAGTGCATCGGGTTGATAGATTTCATCAAGCTGCTGTAGTTCCGCAAAATGATTACCGCCGCCGATGGTGCCCAGCGAATAGCGAAAATCCGCCAGCGAAGGGGGAATCTCGATATCGTCTTCCAGTGGCCCATCGATATTACCAAGCCGTTTCTCCAGCTTATCCAGAGAGATTTTGTTGGCGTTCAGGCTCGTGCGCCATAGCGCCATGCCGCAGCCGATATCGTTTCCGACCAGCGCCGGATAGAAACGCTGTTGTGAAAAAAAGGCGGCGCCGATAGGGTAACCTCGGCCCGGATGCAAATCTGGCATGCCGGCCACGCGAACCATATCGGGAAGTTGTGATGTAATGTGAAGCTGTTGGATTGCTTTATCTTCAATCCAGGTATTTTCCGTCGCGATCACACTGACGCGCGCCGAAATAGAGCGAATAGCATTGCCCATAGATCATCCTGCTGATCAATTTAAAAATAGGGTAAGGCAGGCTACAGCTGGGGGATAACGCAAAGCGGAAAAGAATGCGGAATTAGTCCCGAGATGTCCTGCAAAGAATCAGAGTTAGTGTTGTCATGGTGTCGTCTCCTTTGTCAGTGTGGGGGATGGGTGAAAAAAACGTCGGCATAATACGCAAGCGGCGGCCATCGTGCAATACCTGTGACACGATGGCCGCTATACCCGTCATACTTCAAGCTGCAGGTGTGTTGGCTACGTTCAGTTACCCGAATCACTTACCTGAGTAAGCTCATCGGGATGCCTTCTCTTGCCGCCTGCCTGCAACTCGAATTATTTAGGGTATGTGGAATGTTAAATACGGAATACGCTAACCAGCTCGCTGAGGTGGTGGCCTTTCTGGCGCAGGCTCTGCGCGGTGTCTTCCGAATTGTTGACCAGAATGGCGTTTTCCTGTGTTGCCTGACCAATCTGTACAATCGCGATGTTCACCTGGCTGATACCGGCGGACTGTTCGCGTGAGGCGATATCGATATCGTTCACAATGGTGCTGACTTGCAAGATGCGGTTACGCAAGTCGTCCATTACCGCCTGCGTTTTTTCTGAGAAATGATAACCCGCTTCGATTTTCTCCAGTGATTCATCAATCAGGGTTTCAATCTCTTTCACTGCGGTAGAACTACGCTGTGCCAGCGCCCGTACTTCAGCAGCAACCACGGCGAAACCTCTGCCGTGTTCACCTGCGCGAGCGGCTTCTACTGCGGCATTCAGTGCCAGAATATTGGTCTGGAAAGCGATAGATTCGATCACCGTCGTGATATCAGCAATCCGCTGTGATGAGTTCTTGATGTCGCTCATCGTAGAAACGGAGTCGGTGACAGTCTGGCTGCCGTTTCGTGCTGCGGCGGCGCTCTGCTCTGCCAGATCTTTGGCGGCGGAGACGTTATCAGCGTTCTGCTTCACGCTGGCGGAGAGTTGCTCCATGCTGGCCGACGTCTCTTCGACGCTACTGGCCTGACGGGCAATCTGCTCACTGATGTTTTCGCTATCGGCAGCCAGCGCATCGGTGCTGGCACTGATTTCTTCGGATGAATTTCTCACCTGCGACACGATGGTCGTTAGCCCTTGCCCGATGCCGTTAATGGCATCGATCAGGCGGCCAACTTCGTCGCTACGGTTGCTGGAAAGCGTCGCGGTCAGGTTACCGGCAGAAAACTGCTCCGCCACTTTGACGATTTCAACCAGCGGCTGGCTCAGCCACTTACGTGTCAGCATGACAAAGAATGCGGCGAACAGCAGAACCAGAATAATGCCGCCGCCCAAAAACAAGTTACGGGTGTGATTAATTTCTGCCATCAGGCTTTCTTTGCTCACCGTGCCTGCAACAATCCAGTTCCACTGCGGAATACTGCGGTACACCATGATTCGGGTTTTCTCTTCGCCCGTCATCGTGTTGTTGTCGTATTCGATCGTACCATTACCGGTTGCCAGCACTTTCTCTAACGCACCTTCTGACCAGTCAGGGCGTTGGTTGGCATTACTTTGGTGGTAAAGATAGTTGCCCGCATCCTTTCCTTTTTTCGTGCTAAGTACAAAGAAATGGCCGGTTTCACCCATTTTCTTGTTCAGGATAGTTTGCTGCATCTCGGTAAATTGCTTCGTGATGTCGACACCGACGAACAGAATACCGATCACCTTGTTTTCACTATCGCGTATCGGTTGATACTGGGTGATGTACTGTTTGCCGAACAGCGTGGCTAACCCACTGTAGGTGTCGCCTTTCATCACGGGCGCATAGGCCGGACTTTCACGATCGAGTTTGGTGCCCATCGCGCGCGATCCATCTTCTTTTTTCAGCGACGTGGTAACGCGCGTAAAATCCTCTCCATCGCGGACAAAAATCGTTGAAATCGCGTGGGTACGGCTCAGAAAATCGTCTGGCACTTCGGTGTTGAGGTTCAATACCGTGTCGCCAGCCTTAAGCGTTGGGTGAGAGGTGTTGCCAAAAGGCGTGCGATTAACGGTATCCAGTGAAAACCGCGTCGGCAGAAAGCTCGCCAGCAGCCGCGTATAGTTGCTAACCTCGGCTTGTAGGCTGGTATCGTACATGTTGATCATGTCGGTGACGCCATTCACCTGGCTCTGCATGTCGTTAAGGGTCAGGGCTTTGAGCTGATTGCCTGCTGATCGGGTGAGGGATAGGGTGAATGCAATGAAAAGTATCGCCACGCTCAGTGAAGCGATGGCGGATAGCTTGATACCCAGGCCCCAGTGTTTAAAAGAAAGTCCCAACATATGTGTGTCTCTTATAATAAAAAAGGTTATTTTTTAGTCTTGCTTCACATGCGTTAACGGCAGTAAGTGAAAAAAAATTAATCACGGAGTGTAAACATTCATTTCAGTTATTGATCTAGATCAATGTGATTTTTTTATTTACATAAATACGCCGATTAAACCAGCACGGAATCAGTGACGACACGGAGATAAAAAAATGGCTATGAGTGGGTTATCGTAGAAGGTCATCCCCTTTCTGCTAAATACGATTTCGCTACATAAGAATAGGCTGACAGAACAGAAAACGAGGGAAATATGGTCGAAATGTCACTGGATAAACTCGGTAGCGGTATTGAAACGATTCACGCGGCCCCAGCGGGAAGGAGAGAGCAGCCCCTTCCGACGATTTTTTTCTTTCATGGTTACACTTCATCAAAAGAGGTGTACTCGTATTTTGGCTATGCGTTGGCTCAGGCTGGATTTCGGGTGATTTTGGCCGATGCGGCCATGCACGGTGCGCGCTATGACGGGGATGACGCACGGCGGCTGCGCCACTTCTGGGATATTCTGCAATCGAATATTGAAGAACTCCCCGGCTATGTGGCGGAATATCGGCAGCGTGGCCTGATTGATGGTGAGCGGATTGGCGTTTGCGGTGCGTCGCTCGGTGGAATGAGTGCGCTTGGGTGTATGGCGCGTTATCCCTGGATTAGCGCGGTGGCGGCGTTTATGGGATCGGGCTATTTCTCTACGCTATCGTCCGCGCTGTTTCCTCCGGTTCCGGCCGATAGTGAGGAAAATCAATCGGTGTTGCAGACGTTAGCGAGCAAACTGGCGGATTATGATGTCACTACGCGTCTGGACGCGCTGTCCGATCGACCGCTGCTGGTGTGGCACGGTGAAGCGGATGATGTCGTGCCGGCGGCAGAAAGCGCTCGTCTTTATCAGGCATTACAGGCGCGCGATAAGCTGGCTAATCTGACGTATTTGACCGAGCCGGGCGTGGGGCATCGCATTACGCCAACGGCGCTGCAGGCGGGGGCTGATTTCTTCCGGCGGACGCTGTAATCCCGTCCCGAACGCTTAAATATCGCCACGCAGAAAACTCCTGTGTTTCTTCCTTGTGTTCTTTAATGTCGGGCACTATACTTACGCGTCATTTTTTCAGCCGCACACATACACGTTCCTTGCCTCCACGGGCCGCGGTTGACCCAGACAGGAGGCTGAATAATCCGTAAGGAGCAATTCGATGCGTCATTACGAAATCGTATTTATGGTTCATCCTGACCAGAGCGAACAGGTTCCGGGCATGATCGAGCGCTACACTGCTACCATCACTGGTGCGCAGGGCACGATCCACCGTCTGGAAGACTGGGGCCGCCGTCAGCTGGCTTACCCGATCAACAAACTGCACAAAGCTCACTACGTTCTGCTGAACGTTGAAGCGCCGCAGGAAGCGATCGATGAGCTGGAAACAAACTTCCGCTTTAACGATGCCGTTATCCGCAGCATGGTTATGCGCGTTAAGCACGCGGTAACTGAAGCATCTCCAATGGTGAAAGCGAAAGACGAACGCCGTGAGCGTCGTGAAGATTTCGCTGAAGCTGGCGATGATGTGGATGCAGGGGATTCTGAAGAGTAATTGTTGTGGTGACGGTGAATCGTCTGGTGTTGTCCGGCACAGTGTGCAAGACGCCCATTCGTAAAGTCAGCCCGTCAGGTATTCCTCACTGTCAGTTTGTGCTTGAGCACCGCTCGACACAGGAGGAGGCCGGATTGAGTCGGCAAGCATGGTGCCGTATGCCCGTGATTGTCAGCGGACTCTCGTCACAAGCAGTTACCCACAGTATAACGGTCGGCACGCAACTTACCGTGCACGGGTTCATTAGCTGCCATCAAGGGCGCAATGGTCTGAGCAAGATAGTGTTACATGCCGAGCAGATTGAATTGATAGATTCTGGAGACTAGCCACATGGCACGTTATTTCCGTCGTCGCAAATTCTGCCGTTTCACCGCGGAAGGCGTTGTAGAGATTGATTACAAAGATATCGCTACGCTGAAAAACTATATCACTGAAAGCGGCAAGATTGTTCCGAGCCGTATCACCGGTACTCGTGCAAAATACCAGCGTCAGCTGGCCCGCGCTATCAAGCGTGCGCGTTACTTGTCTTTGTTGCCGTACACTGACCGTCATCAGTAATCGGCCACTGTCCATTAACGAGACTTTGAGAGGATAAAGTAATGCAAGTTATTCTGCTTGATAAAGTAGCAAACCTGGGCAGCCTGGGTGATCAGGTAAACGTTAAAGCGGGCTATGCTCGTAACTTCCTGGTTCCACAGGGCAAAGCTGTCCCGGCAACCAAGAAAAACGTTGAGTTCTTCGAAGCACGCCGTGCTGAACTGGAAGCCAAACTGGCTGACGTTCTGGCTGCTGCTGAAGCTCGCGCTGCTAAGATCAAAGAACTGGGTAGCGTTACCATCGCGTCTAAAGCAGGCGACGAAGGTAAACTGTTCGGTTCCATCGGTACTCGCGATATCGCTGATGCGGTAACGGCTGCCGGTGTTGACATTGCTAAGAGCGAAGTTCGCCTGCCGAACGGCGTTCTGCGTACTCTGGGTGAGCACGAAGTGAGCTTCCAGGTACACAGCGATGTCTTTGCTGAACTGAATGTTGTTGTTGTTGCTGAAGCGTAATTCACGTTTATTGTTGAATTAACTCTTTAGTTAACATGTGAAACGCTGGCCTTGTGCCAGCGTTTTGCATTTTAGGGATCGGGAAATGATCTATCATTACCTATACCTAAAAAGCAGGCCGGAGGCCGCATGTCTGACTTGATTCATCTCACCCGTGTTTATGACGCGCACGCCCCTTTCTCTCCCCACACTTTTCTGATTGACCGTCTTTGGCCGCGTGGCATCAGCAAAGCGCGTCTGGAGAGCGTTGAGTGGTTTAAAGACATCGCGCCGGGCAGCGAGTTGCGGAAATGGTTTCACGCCGAACCTGAACGCTGGGCGGAATTTGTGGATTATTATCGTAATGAGTTAGCGCAGGGCTCGGCGTGCGGCAGGCTGTTGGCGTTACTTGAAGAGAAGCAGGCAATCACGCTGCTTTATGGCAGCAAAGACGCGCAGCACAACCATGCTATCGTCCTGCGCGATTTTCTATTGGAACGGCTAGCTCGTTAGCGAGTGCGAGTAAAAGCACCGTCCGCACCGCGGGTGAACCGAATCGTCTGGTTCGCCGTAGTTTCGATCTCCAGCTCGGCGACCATACCTTGTGCATTCAGCTGTAATTTGACTGCCTGACCTGCCCGTAAATTGCTGAGCGGTTTATCCCGGCCTTCCACCTGAGCCATCGCGAACACATCGCTGACGGGCAGATTGTTATCGCGAAAGAGCTGTGCCAGCGTTTGCCCAGAGGCGATCTCATACTGTCGCCACGGTGCTGATGACTGTGTTGGAGGCTCGGTAGCCGCAGGTTGCTGCTGGGGTATGGAAGGCTGGTTTTCAATAATCACGGCCTGCATCGCCGCCTGATTGTCTGCCTGCGTAAGAGGCACGGGCGTGGTACGGGCAGGCTGCGGATGTTGGGCGCTGTAAGGCCAGAGCAGCACGACGAGCAGCAGTGCGATAGCGATTAAAATCCCGCGGCGATGGAAGAACGGCAACGGTTCCATCCAGTGATAACCGTCGGGCAGATGCCAGACTTTCTGTAGCATGACACCAAGACGCTCGCGCAGGGAAGGAGATGGCAGCTGTTCATGCTCTTCGCGTTCTCCGTCGTTTTCTACGGCTACAGCATGTGAGGGCTGCCGCTGGATGATTCGCTGGCAGAAGCGTACTAGCGTTTGATAATCCCAGGTGGTTTTCCGCTTCCTGGGCGCAATTCTGCCCATGGTGACCTCTCTTACTACAGTTCAGTATAAAAACAATCAGTATAAAAATGATGTCACTAACAACGCTATGCCTGTCACTAAGCTATACCAGTAGCCACGCGACGTCGGCATAAAAACAGTATCAGGATAATAACGCAATCCAGTATACCGATAATCCACATGGGCTGACCAGTTAACGCGTTGATGATTAAGGCAACCCGTGCGATAGCAACATCAGAACTACCAGTATAGGCCAGCTTCCCGGAATGGCTTGGCTGGCGTGCGGTTAACGTGATTACCTGCACACAGGATTTTACCCCAATCCCCGTCGCTGTTATGCTGCGCTTTCAGTTTTTTACAGATTAAAAGGAACATCCATGACAACTCCTTCTTTTGATAGCGTCGAAGCGCAGGCAAGTTACGGCATCGGCTTACAGGTTGGTCAACAGTTACAGGAATCAGGTCTTGAAGGCCTGATCCCAGAAGCTCTGCTTGCTGGTTTACGTGACGCGCTGGAAGGTAATGCGCCTGCGGTGCCTGTGGATGTGGTTCATCGTGCGCTGCGTGAAATTCACGAGCGTGCTGATGCGGTACGTCGCGATCGCCAACAGGTGCTGGCGGTAGAAGGTCAGCAGTTCCTGGCCGAAAACGCGCAGAAAGAAGGCGTGAACAGCACGGAATCGGGTCTGCAATTCCGCGTGTTGACGCAGGGTGAAGGTTCAATCCCGGCTCGTCAGGATCGCGTACGTGTGCATTACACCGGTCGTCTGATTGACGGCAGCGTGTTCGACAGCTCCGTCCAGCGTGGTCAACCTGCTGAATTCCCAGTAAGCGGCGTGATTCCAGGCTGGATTGAAGCGCTGACGCTGATGCCAGTTGGTTCCAAGTGGGAACTCTATATTCCGCACAATCTGGCGTATGGCGAACGTGGCGCGGGTGCTTCCATTCCGCCGTTTAGCGCGCTGATTTTTGAAGTGGAACTGCTGGAAATTCTGTAATCTCCAGACAAAAGAAAGGCGCTCACTGAGCGCCTTTCTTGTTTCTACTTAATTGTTTTTAATTACTTTATTTTTATTAAAACGACATTATTTACTCACCGCGCAGCGCGCGTGGGAACAGCAAATTGTTTTCCAGATGGATGTGTTCCATCAGGTCGGTAATGAACTCGTTGATACCGGAGTACAGCGCACGCCAGGTGTTGCAGGCACCTTCCGGTGGTACAACGCCGTTGGTCAGTTCTTTGACCACTTCCACATCACGTCCAGCGTCATCGTGCTCATGCTCCATCACTGAAATCGGTGCGGCAGCATTCGCGCCCATTCCCTGACTGATCATCGGGAAGAGGATGCGTTCTTCTTTCATCATATGCTGAGACAGCTCGTTATAGATGGCGGTCAACTGATTTGCGAGGCCGTGTGGGCAATCGGCTTTATCGTGATGTACGCGCTCGACTTTTTCTGCCATCAGAATCAGCTCTGGCAGCTGTTCGCGGTGGCGATCGTGAAAGCGAGGGATGATGTACGCGATAATGTCGGCCAGCGGTGCTTCACGCCAGTCGCGCGCGTCAGAAGGCTGCGCGGCCAGTTTTTCTAACTGTGCTTCCAGCTCGTCGATATTGAGATCTTTTTTGCCCGCCGCGCGGCTGAGCGTTTGCTTTCCGCCGCAGCAGAAGTCCAGATTGAGTTCACGAAAGAGTTTGGTTGCGCGCGGAATAGCGATAGCCAACTCACCCAGGGATTGATCGCGGTATGCCATGATGATGCCTCTCAACGAATGCAGTTTATAAATTGCATTTTAAATACATCTTTAATCATTGAATATACCGCTTACGAGGTAGGCGGTAAAAGTATGCCGTTCTACTGCACGGTATTGCGGGTCTCAAGTGACTGCGTGATGGTGTGTAAGAGCGCGGGAATATCCATTCTCGGCAATACCACCTCAATGAGCGAGAAGCGAGACGCGGCGTTCACCTGCTCAAGTACCTGCGCGAGGGCAACGGGTGAACACACCTGTTTGCAGAGTATCTCGTTTTCATCCGCGCCCAGCGCAGCGGGAAGCTGCGTCCAGTTCCAGGCCGCGATATCGTTGTAGCGCTGTTCTGGGCCGTGGATGGCGCGTTCGACCGTATAGCCTTCGTTATTCAGTACCACAATGACCATGTTCAAGCGATCCCGAATAATAGAGCCAAGCTCCTGTACGGTGAGCTGCAGCGATCCGTCGCCGATCAACAGCACCACGCGCCGTTCTGGTTCGGCGATTTGTGCGCCGAATGCGGCTGGCAGAGAATAGCCTATAGATCCCCACAGCGGCTGGACGATGAAGTGGCAGTGGCTCGGTAACCGGAGCGCTGCGGCACCAAAGCAGGAGGTGCCCTGGTCGGTCACGAGAATATCGCCAGAGCGGAGGAAACGCTGCATCTGTTGCCACAACTCCCGCTGATTGAGCGTGTCTGTGTGCTCTGATGGCGGTAAGGCCGGCGGCGTAATGGTGCGGTGATCCCAACGGGGCGCGAGTGTCGCGGTGATTTTTTCCAGCGCGGTGATAGCGTCTGACATTGGAATAGCGGGGAACACCTGACTGCCGACGCGCGCCAGCGTGGGCTGGATATCGATGTTTTTTTCGCTGGGAATCTGGTGGCTGAAGCCAGTGGTAATCGTATCGGTGTAGCGTACGCCAATGCTGATGATGACATCTGCGTCTTCGATGTGTGCCCGGATCGCTTCGTGACTGCCGCCACCCGCGTAGGTGCCGGTAAAGCTGCGATGCTGTTCGTTTAACGTGCCTTTCCCCATCAGTAAAGTAGAGTGGGGGAGCGGCGTTTTATCGAGCCAGCGTTGGATTTGCTCTGCAACGCCAACGCGCTGAGCCAGAAAATCTGCCAATAATGAGACCGATTTTGCCTCACTCAGCATCGCTGTGGCGGCGCTAACAAAGGCTTGCAGTGACTCATCAGAGCGTAATGGTTCAGGGATAACGAGCGAGTACGGCCGTGTTCCTGCTGGTGCGGCAGCCACGTCCAAGGGCAGAAACAGATATACCGGCTTGTGTTGAGCAAGCGCTTCTCCAATGACCCTGTCGATCTCTGTGGTGGCGTTCTCGACGGTGAGGCTGGCTTGGGCAACGGTGACTTCTGCCGCCATGCGGGAAAAGTGGCTAAAGTCGCCGTCGCCTAATGTGTGATGGAGTAATTCACCGTTGTGTTGTGACGCGAGACTGGGTGCAGCGGCGATGTGAATGACGGGCAGGCATTCTGCGTAGCTGCCTGCAATACCGTTAATCGCGCTTAGTTCGCCGACACCGAAGGTGGTAAGCAGGGCCGCCGCCGGACGGCATCGCGCATAGCCATCGGCGGCGTAAGCGGCGTTTAACTCGTTCGCGCAGCCCACCCAGGCGATCTTCGGGTGCCTGATAACATGATCGAGAAAATGCAGGTTGTAATCGCCTGGCACCCCGAAGAGATGCTGAATACCAATCTGTGTCAGACGATCCAGTAAATAATCGCCCACCGTATAGTTTTCGCTCATCGCTGCTTCCTCTATGAATGATGGATATTCTGAAAGTAAGTATTGGCGCTGAGGTGAATATTTCTAATATTTATTCCCTATGGTTAATCTTTAATTCGGCATTTACTGGTACTTGAGTGGATTTTTAGTATTAAATTTATTAATGAATTAATAGGGTACTGATGAGTAGCGTGCAGTGGCATTAGCGAAACGTTAAGAATGGTAAAATTAGGAAAATAAGTATTTATCTGATAGTGGCGTAGGGGAATTCCCCGTATATCTCTGTCAGGCCGCAGTCGCGGTGAGCAAGGAGTTACCCTATGTTTAAGCCACTCGTCATCAGTGCCCTGTTTGTGGGAATGTTTGCGGTCATGCCAGCGCCAGAGGCTAAGGGTGCCAGCATCGATCTGATGCCCGGCGTCACGTTGAATATCGGCGAGCGTGACAGACGAGGTAATTACTGGGATGGCTATGACTGGCGCAGCGAGCGCTGGTGGCAGGAGCACCGGGGTTACCATCGTGGTGAACGTAATCAGCACGGTTACTATTGGGATGGCTGGCGCTGGCGCGATGCCCGCTGGTGGCGTGAGAGCCAGCGCGACAGGCGCGATTATGATAATCGCCGCTTTGATCCCCCTCGCTACGTTGACGATCGCGGGCCGCGTCGCGGTGATTGGGACAGACGCGGGCATGAGCGGGGGAATGGGTACTATCGCAATGGGCGGGGATCGTTTCGCGACTAGCGGATAAAAAAAGCGCCGCGAAAGGGCGGCGCTTGTGCATTGGATAATGGTACGTAGAGTGTGTTGCTGAACTAGTTAGCCAGTTTTGCGGCGATGTCAGCAATGCGCTGGCCGTACAGCTTACCGGTCGCCAGATCGCCCGCGACCACTTCATCTACGCTGGCGTCAGACGGTGTCTGTGCCAGCAGACCGACAGAACCACCGAGGTTATTCAAATCATCGCGTTTTGCCGCTTTGGCATTGGAAGGCAGTTGATTCAGGCTGACCCAAATACCGCCGTGCTGTGAAGCCAGCGTTTGCAGATAAATCAGCGTGACCTGCTTGTCACCGTTCAGGCTGGCGCTGTTAGTAAAGCCGCCAAACACTTTGTTGCTCCAGCTGCGGGAGAACCAGGCTTTAGAGCTGGCGTCTGCGAATTTCTTGAACTGCCAGGTTGGGCCACCCATGTAGGTCGGTGTACCGAAAATAATGGCGTCAGCAGCGGCGAGTTGCTCCCACTCGGCATCGCTGATATTTCCTTCCGTATCGATGGCAATCAGCTCGGCGTTAGCGCCTTCGGCTACGGCAGTAGCCAAACGCTGGGTGTGGCCGTAGCCTGAATGATAAATAACGACTGCTTTTGACATAACCTATCCTCATTTCTCTGTGTTTATCAACGATACGCCGTGGCCTTGTCATGTAGCCTGCGAGTGATACGTGCTTTCTAATGGATACTAACTTTATAATGCGAGGACTATATCGGAGCCTCGTGGTTCTGTTAAGACAGCACTTTTAAGTGAGTTGGTATCTTCAAGGTAACCATACCCGTCATACTTCAAGCTGCTTGTGCGTTGGTCGCCCTTACTCACCCCAGTCACTTACTTGTGTAAGCTCCGGGGGATTCGTGCGGTTGCCGCCTTCACGCAACTCGAATTATTTAGGGTACAGATGGAAATGCGATAATGAGCAAACGCTATGATGTTTATGCGCAAAACTGCCCGACCCGCATGATTTTGGATCGCGTGGGGGATAAGTGGACGTTGCTGATTCTGAATATTCTGGTTGAACGACCGATGCGCTTTAATCAGTTAAAACGCGATGTGGAAGGGATTTCACAAAAGGTCCTGTCGCAAACGCTGAAGAATCTGGTACGTGACGGTTTTGTCGAACGAACGGTTTTCCCAACCATTCCGGTGACAGTGGAATACGCTTCAACCGTAATGGGAAAAACGCTGGCTAAGCCAATTGCCGAGCTTACCTATTGGGCGGAGCAGAATATGGATAACGTGCTGTTATCACAAAAGAAGTTTGATGCGTCAGCAAATAATGCGGTTGAGCCGCTGTAAAACTCCCGTTCAGGCTCCCACCGAAGCAGGAGCCTGTCGATGACAACGCTTTATTTAGCGTGTTGCAGGTCAAGGCGATAAACGGCAAAGCCCGTTTCGTCATTGCCGACGGACGTCATCGGGTACTGGGCTTTCTCTTTGATAAACGCCGTGGCTTTCTCAGACGGTGACGTCTCAAAACGGATATCCAGCGGCGTATCGCTGACGATAGGTGCCAGACGCCAGTTGTTATCTGCCTGCGGCTTCACTTCTCCCGATTTTTGCGTTTCCGCACTGATGTAGGCCGCCAGAACGGAGCGGTTTTCATCCGGCGAGGCGAAGGCCACATACTTCTCACCCGTACCGGCAAATTTCTCACCGTAGGCGCGATAGTTATTGGTGGCGATCAGGAAGGTCGCTTTGGGATCGATCGGTTTGCCGTTAAACGTCAGCCCTTTGATACGGTGCGCCTTATCGTTAATTAACGCGCATTCGCTGTCATAGCGGGCAGGCTGCGTCACATCAATCTGATAATTGACGCCATCGATCACGTCGAAGTTATAGGTGCGGAAGCCGTCCCAGTTCAGCAGAGATTGCGGCTCGCTCTTGCTTGGATCGATTTGTTTGAACTGACCCGCAGAGCATTCCAGCCACTCCTGTACCTGCTGCCCGTTAACTTTCACCACCACCAGCGTATTCGGGTAGAGATACAGATCGGCAGCGTTACGGAAGGTGAGCTGGCCTTTTTCCACTTCGACATAGCTGGCAGGATCGTTTTTACGTCCACCGGCTTTAAACGGTGCAGCGGCTGAAAGCACCGGCAGATCGGCCAGATCGGGATCGCCCTGAATAAAGTGTTCCACATAGGCGCGCTGAGCATTGTTGACGATCTGCACCGTAGGATCGTCCTGAATCAGCGACAGGTAGCTGTACATGTTGTCTGCGGATTTACCAATCGGTTTGCTGACAAATTCGCGCGTATTCTGGTGCGCATCGGACAGCACTTTCACCAGCTTGTCGTCTTCTGCCGCCAGTGATTTCTTCTGCGCTTTGTCATAGATCGGTCTGGCTTCCGCTTTCGCCTGTTCTACCTTCCATGTGCCGCTGTCGTTATTCAGCGTGAAATCGACGACGCCGAGGTGGTCACCCCATTGCCCCGGCATTACAGCAGGCACGCCGTTGAGTGTGCCCTGTTTGATGTCAGCGCCCTTGATGTTCGCAAAGTCATTGCTGGGGAAAACCGCGTGAGCATGGCCGAACATGATCGCGTCGACCCCGGGAATTTGGCTGAGGTAGTAAACAGAGTTTTCCGCCATCGCTTTATACGGTTCGGCAGAAAGGCCGGAATGAGGGATAACAATCACCAGATCGGCACCTTGCTTACGCATTTCAGGCACCCACTTTTTGGCACTCTCCGTGATGTCTTCTACGGTGACTTTTCCCGTCAGATTGGCTTTATCCCACACCATGACCTGCGGCGGGACAAAGCCAATATAGCCGATGTGCAGGGTATGCTGTTTGCCGTCGCGATCCGTAACCGATTTGTTTTCAATGTGGTAAGGCGTAAATAGCGGCTTGCCCGTTTTGGCATCCAGCACGTTGGCGTTCACATAAGGGAATTTCGCGCCGGACAGCGCCTTGTGCAGATAGTCCAGGCCATAGTTGAATTCGTGGTTACCGATATTGCCGACGGAATAATCCAGCGTGTTCATCGCTTGATAAACCGGGTGCACGTCGCCCGCTTTCAGCCCTTTCGCGGCCATGTAATCGCCTAACGGGCTGCCCTGGATCAAATCGCCGTTGTCCACCAGCACGCTGTTGGTGGCCTGCTCGCGCGCGGCGTGAATCAGGCTGGCGGTACGCACCAGACCAAATTTATCGGTTGGCGTATCCTTGTAGTAATCGAAGTCCATCATATTGCTGTGCAGATCGGTGGTTTCCAATACCCGTAGATCAACAGTAGCGGCATGAACGGTCGTGGCGACCAGCGTAGCAAGCAGGCTGAGTGCCAGTGAATGCTTCATTGCGTAACTCCTTGTGAGGTAATTGTCGACGCGTGAGGCGATCGGGGGTGTCTTTCATATCATGATGAAGTTAAAGTGATTATCGTCTCTAAATGCTGAGGATGACATCAATAATGGCAATAATCGTAGATTGCCTCACAGATGTATAATGAATGACAGAGATGAAGTCTGCGTTACGTGTAACCGATAACGACGAGGTCGATCATGTTAGAAACTGTTTGCCAACTAGCTCGCGATGCTGGTGCTGCGATTATGCAGGTTTACGAAGGGCAACATCCTGTCGATGTTGCGCATAAGAAAGATGACTCACCGGTGACGGCTGCCGACCTTGCGGCGCATCGCGTTATTAAGGACGGGCTGGCTGCGGCGTATCCTGACATTCCTTTGCTGTCAGAGGAAGATCCGCCGGAGTGGGAAATCCGTCGGCACTGGCAGCGCTATTGGTTGGTCGATCCGCTGGACGGCACCAAAGAGTTCCTGAGTCGTAACGGTGAGTTTACGGTGAATATTGCGCTGATCGAGAACGGTCAGGCCGTGCTGGGCGTGGTGTATGTGCCGGTCACGGGCGTGATGTATTCTGCGGCGGACAGCAAAGCCTGGAAAGAAGAGAGCGGCCAGCGTCGGCAAATTACGGTGAAGCAGGCGCATCCGCCGCTGGTGGTGGTCAGCCGTTCTCATGCCGATAGTGAACTGAAAGATTATCTTAGCCAATTGGGTGAGCACCAGACGGTGGCGATTGGGTCATCGCTAAAATTTTGTCTGGTGGCGGAAGGCGAAGCGCAGCTTTACCCGCGCTTCGGGCCGACCAACATTTGGGATACGGCGGCGGGCCATGCGGTGGCGGTGGCTGCCGGGGCGCAGATTCACGATTGGCAAGGGCGTTCGCTGTCCTATACGCCGCGTGAATCCTTCCTCAACCCCGGTTTTCGCGTCTCTTTATTTTAATCAGCTAGATCCGGGTTCGTTATTTCTCTTCCAGCAACTGACGCAGCAGGGACATCACCTGCTGCACTTCCTGTCTGCTCAATGCGCCATCCTTCACGAAACGAATTTTTCCTTGTTTATCCAGCACCGCGATAGCTGAGCTTTGTGGTTGTAGCTGCCAGGTCTTCCGTACGTTGCCGTTACTGTCGACAATGAATTGCGACCACGGGAAGGCTTTCTTGTTGTCCTCAAGGCTACTGCGCACAAACATGCTGGTGCCGATGATGGCATCGTCGGTATTCACGATTGTCGTCGTTTGGTAATAATCATGCGGTAGGTTAGCGGCCTTCAGTGCGGAGATGAGCGGATCGTTCATCTCTTTGGCTGAGGTGCGGCCAGCGATATGTTGTATCACCCGTACTTTTCCGGGCAATTGCGCACTGTTCCAGTTTTTATAACTAAACTGATTATTAAGGTACTGAAGTTCTCCTCTGTCTGCGACGCCGACGGGGGGAACCAATTGGTTGAGTACCAGCGTATGGGCTAAGGCTGGGAGCCCCAGCAGAGGCGTGATAGAGAGCGCGAGGAGCAGGTGGCGTATTTTTATCATGGTATGTCCTTCAGTGTGGGGCCCGATGCGATGGCAATGAGGGAAAATATCGGGCTATGGAATAAGCGTAGATTCAGGAAACTGGTCTGTCCTGCTTCCGCGATAAAACGGTTTGTGCCCGAGTGCACAAAACCCTTATTTTTGAAGGTTTATACTGATGACTAGGGGTTTCCTTAAACACTACTCTGTAAAAATCTGTAAAAGCAGTTAAGAATACTGAATAGTGGGGAACTAAATGCCGTTTTACAGTACTAATTAGCAGTATCCGTTATCTCATTAGCGCTCCAGAACCTCAGCCATGTTGGCGAAAGGGAGAGCGTAAAAAAATAAAACGGGAGAGTAAAACGATGAGGATCTTCGAACGTTACAATCCTTTGAAAGTCGCCAAGTATGTGAAAACCCTGTTTCGTGGGCGGCTGTACATAAAAGGGGTTGGTGCTTTTGAGTTCGACTACGGCAAAATTCTACTGCCAAAGAAACAGGATAAGCAGCATCTTCTGGTGATGTCCGAAGTGAATCGCCAGGTCATCCGGCTTCAGGCTGAGATGGGATGAGTGATAAAGAAACGGCCCGTAGAGGGCCGTTCTGGTTTGTTGAATATGTCTTCTGGCGGTTAATCGTCGCTATCAATCTTCACGCTTGATGAGACAATCGGGCGGTCTTCCAGACGCGTCACCAGCAGCTGATCGATCTTGTAGCTGTCGATATCCACCACTTCAAATTTATAGCCTGAGAAGCGCACCGCATCGGTACGTTTCGGGATTTTCCGCAGCGTATACATCATGAAGCCGCCAATGGTTTCGTAGTTGCCGGAATGCGGGAAATCATCAATATTCAGCGCGCGCATCACGTCTTCTATTGGCGTACCGCCTTCAACCAGCCACGAATTCTCATCGCGCGCGACAATCTGCTCTTCCATTCCCTGACCGACGAGATCGCCCATCAGCGTGGTCATCACGTCGTTAAGGGTGATGATGCCGACGATCAGTGCATATTCGTTCAGAATAACGGCAAAGTCTTCGCCCGCGGTTTTAAAGCTTTCTAACGCTTCGGACAGCGTCAGCGTATCCGGTACGATCAGCGCCGGACGAATCTGCACGCCGCTGCTTAGCGTCAGGCTCTGGTTTCCCAACACCCGGATCAGCAGGTCTTTGGAATCCACGTAGCCGACGATCTGATCAATCGTGCCATCGCAAACCAGAAACTTGGAGTGCGGCTGCTGGGCGATCTTTTCCTTAATGCTGTCTTCCTGCTCGCGCAGATCGAAATAGACCACGCTTTCGCGTGAGGTCATTGACGACGGTACGGTACGGGATTCAAGCTCAAACACGTTCTCGATGAGTTCATGTTCCTGCTTACGCAGTACGCCAGCCAGCGCACCAGCTTCTACCACGGCATAAATATCATCGGACGTGATGTCATCTTTACGCACCATCGGCAGCTTAAGCAGGCGGAAAATGACGTTAGCCAGGCCGTTAAAGATCCAAACCAGCGGACGGAAGAGGAACAGGCAGAAGCGCATGGGGTTGATTATGCGGACCGCGACGGTTTCCGGCGCAATCATACCAATGCGTTTCGGGGTGAGATCGCCAAACAGGATAAACAGGCTGGTGACGAGTATGAATGAGCAGATGAAGCTGACTTTATCTGCGGCTTCGGGTGACATGAAGCGTTCAAACAGCATGGAAAACGTCGGGGAAAATGCCGCATCGCCGATGATACCGGCCAGAATCGCGACGGCGTTGACACCAATTTGAATTACGGTAAAGAAGATGCCTGGTGTTTCCTGAAACTTGAGCACCAGATCGGCGTTGAGATTTCCCTCATCGGCCATCAGTTTGAGTTTAATTTTACGGGACGCCGCCAGCGAAATCTCAGAAATCGAGAAAAACGCACTGATGGCAATAAGGAAAAGAATCAGTAATAGACTGTTTAACATAGTTTTTACTTTAGGTAAGTTTTCGCATGAGCCGAGATTGACGCAGCGATCCTCAGAAAGGTGAACACATAAAAGTGAACACGTTATGATCATTATTGAAGGTCAAAACCGGGCGAGGATTAGCCCGGTTTGAGCGCATTATAGCAGGAGCGGTGAAATTACCGCCAGTGGTCAACGCTGAGGCGGAAGACAGACGCCGATACCGCCTAATCCACAGTAGCCGTTCGGGTTTTTGTACAGGTATTGCTGGTGCTCGTCTTCCGCATAATAGAACGGACCCGCAGGCTCGATTTCTGTGCTGATGGCGCGGCCGTCACCGTTTTCCCTCATTGCTTGCTGAAAGCGTTGAAGGCTTTCCTGTGCTGCTTTTTCCTGCTCGGGCGTGAGCGTATAGATAGCGGAACGATACTGGCTGCCGATATCGCCACCCTGACGCATGCCCTGCGCGGGGTCGTGATTTTCCCAGAATAGTTGTAGCAGTTGTTCGTAGTCGATCACCGCGGGATCGAAAACGACACGCACCGCTTCGGCATGATCGGTTTGCCCGCTGCACACTTCACGGTAGGTCGGGTTGGGCGTGTAACCGCCAATGTAACCCGCCGCCGTGCTGTAGATCCCCGGCTGTTGCCAGAACAAACGCTCCGCGCCCCAGAAGCAGCCCATCGCAAAAATCGCCACGGACATCGAGTCTGGTACATGCGTCATGGAATGTTCATGAACGACATGCAGTCTGGCGACGGGCATGGGAGTGGAGCGCCCCGGTAAAGCATCGGATTGCGTAATCCGCTGCGTTTTATCAATTGAATTCATCACGTTGTTAACTCCAGCTAGACTGGGTAAATAACCCGCTTTCATGGAAAGCATAACCAAGAAGCGTTGGGCTGTCTTTATATCTTCATGGTGTTTAATGTTAAGGTAATGTTTATCTGTAATGCCGCATATTGATGTTTGTAGGTGAAAATCTATTCTTAAGATGGAAAATTAGTATTTATCACTAATATCATGCAAAGTTGGTAGGAGATTTCGGCGCTGTGTGGCGGATTGTCAGGTAAGCGTACAGCGACGGCCGTCAATGCGGCGGGCGAAGTGATAAAAGCCATGCTATAGGTTTTAGGCGACAGACCGATTTATCAGGGAGCTCAGTGACTATTTTCATCTCAACGAAAAGTTTCATTGGAAAAAAAAGCGTTACCGGGCAAAAAGGCATAGCAGGACAAAAAAATAGCTTTGCTGGCTGTGGTGCGCCGCGATACCGGGTTCTTGGCCTGATGTGCGCACTGCTGATGCTGGCCCCAGAGAGCCAGGCGGCGAATGTGCGTCTGCAAGTCATGGGGCTGGAAGGGCAGTTACAAAAGAATGTACGGGCACGCTTATCGACCATTTCGGTTGATGAGGTGAATGCCGATGGGCGTTTCCGCTCACGCGTCGATGAAGCGATCCGTCAGGGATTACGTGCGCTCGGCTACTACGATCCACAGATTGGTTTCGAATTCCGGCCTGCCGTTAATGGCGGACGACCCGTACTGATTGCCACCGTGACTCCCGGTGAGCCGGTAAAAATTGCCGGGGTGAACATCACCCTGCGCGGTGGTGCGCATGACGATAAAGACTACCAACAACTGGTTAAAGACGATCGCCCTGAAATCGGTTCGGTGTTGAACCATGGCGATTTCGATCGCTTTAAAAGCGGGCTGAACGGTTTGTCATTACGCAAAGGCTATTTCGATGCGCGCTTCCAGCAAAGCCAGCTTGGCGTGATGCGGGAAGAGAGAGAGGCGTTTTGGGATATCGACTTTGACAGCGGCGAACGCTATCGCTTTGGCGCCGTACACTTTCAGGGCGCGCAAATCCTCGATGATTATCTGCAAAACCTGGTGCCGTTTCATGAAGGTGATGCTTACACCAGCGAAGACCTCGGTGAGTTAAACCGCCGTCTTTCTGCGACGGGGTGGTTTAATTCTGTCGTGGTCTCACCTGATTTCGAACGGTCGAAAAGCGACAAGGTGCTGCCGCTGGAAGCCGTGGTGACGCCACGAACCCGTAACCGTATTGAGACCGGCGTCGGCTATGCCACGGATGTTGGTCCACGCTTTAAAACGACCTGGAATAAGCCTTGGGTGAATTCACGGGGCCACAGTCTGGAAAGCAGCCTGAGCGTGTCCGCGCCGGAGCAATCACTCGATTTTAGCTACAAAATCCCCTTGCTGAAGAACCCGCTTGAGCAGTATTACCTGCTGCAAGGCGGCTTCAAGCGCGAAGACCTCAACGATACCAAATCCGATGGCACCACGCTGAACGTGGCACGCTACTGGGATCTCTCCAGCGGTTGGCAACGGGCGATTAACCTACGCTGGAGCCTCGATCACTTTACGCAGGCAAGCGTGACGGATACCACGATGCTGATCTATCCGGGCGTCAGCATTAACCGAACTCGCCAACGCGGCGGGCTGATGCCGGTGTGGGGCGATACGCAACGTTATTCTATCGACATTTCCGACACCACCTGGGGATCGGATATCGACTTTGCCGTGGTTCAGGCGCAAAACGTCTGGATTCGTACGCTGGCGGATAAACACCGCTTTGTCGCGCGCGGCAATCTGGGCTGGATTGAAACCAATAATTTCTCCCGCGTCCCGCCTTCACTGCGTTTCTTTGCTGGTGGCGATCGCAGCATCCGTGGGTATAAGTACAAATCTATTTCGCCGCGCGACAGCGATGGCAAACTGACCGGTGCGTCCAAGCTGGCGACCGGCTCGCTCGAATACCAATACAACGTCACGGGAAAATGGTGGGGCGCAGTTTTTGTTGATTCAGGTGAAGCAGTGAATGACATCAAACGGAGTAACTTCAAGACCGGCACGGGCGTCGGCGTACGCTGGGCCTCGCCGATTGGTCCGGTAAAACTCGATGTTGCTATGCCGATCGGCGATGCAGAGAAGAAGAACGATGTTCAGTTCTATATCGCGCTGGGGCCTGAATTATGATGGATGAGAAAAACGAAAAAAAAGCCCAGGATCCGGTGACAGAAGACAACGTCGCGCAGGATAACGCGCCGGTGACGCCAGCACGAAAAGGGCGCTGGTGGAAAAGGGTCGGCATTGGGTTTGTCGCCTTTTTACTGCTGCTCGTTGTTGGGTTGGGATTACTGGTAGGAACCACGCCAGGCCTGCATCTGTTGCTGAATACCGCAGCACGCGTGGTGCCGGGGCTGGACATTGTCAGCGTAAGCGGCGGCTGGCGTGATTTGACGCTAAAAAATGTTAGCTACCAAATGCCAGGTGTGACGGTAAAGAGCGAGGAGTTTCATCTGTCGCTTGCGTTAACGTGTCTGCGCAAAAGTCAGCTGTGCATCAATGACCTTTCGGCAAACCGCGTCGATGTGGTCGTAGATACTAAAGCCTTGCCTGTGGCAGAAGAGCCACCTCCGCCCTCAGAGCCCGTCACGGAGATCTCAGCACCTTTCCCTATTTCTCTGCATCAGCTGGTACTCAACAGCGTTCAGGTTACCGTCGATGACACGGCGATTTCACTGGGCGAATTCCGTACGGGAATGCAGTGGGAAGGGCGCGCGTTGACGCTGCTGCCGACCAAAATAAGCGCCCTGCTGGTGGCCTTACCGAAAACCCCTGTCGACGTGCTGGAAGATGGCAAAGTGACGGCGGCGGAAATGGCCGCAGTTATTAAAGAAACGGCGGCGAACGTGCGCGATGCGGCGGAGCAAGGCTCCTCGCAAACGCTTCACATCGATAACGCGCTGGCGGCAAACAATACCGTCGCGGCAGCCACCACCACGACACCGATACCGACGGCATCGACATCCAAAACGGATAGCACCTCTGACAAGCCTGCCGTGCCTGAACAACCGCTAGGTGAACGCCTTAGCGAGTTATTCTCCAAACCGCTATTACCTGATTTACCCCAGTTCACGCTGCCGTTGGATCTGAATATTGTCGAGATTCACGGTGAACAGCTACGGCTGACGGGCGATCAGGACATTTTGATTAATAACCTGTTCGTGCAGGCTTCGACCCAACAACAGCATTTGCGTCTGGACAAACTTATCGTCCAATCGCCGCAGGGCGGGCTGAATGTACGCGGTGAAGCGACGCTCAGCGAGAGCTGGCCTGTCTCGCTGACGGCGAACGGCGTGCTGAACGTCGATCCGATCAAAGGCGAGAAGCTGAAACTGACGGTTGATGGCGGCCTACGCGAACAGTTGAATGTGGCGCTGAACCTCTCTGGGCCGCAGCGTGCCCAGTTGGATCTGCAAACCAAACTGGCGGAAGCCGGGCTGCCGCTGGCGTTGACGCTGCAAACCGAACGCGTGCGCTGGCCGCTGACGGGCGCGACGCAGTATCAAGCTGATAACGTCAGGCTGCGTTTTAACGGCAAAGCGACCGACTATGCGCTGTCGCTGCGCGGCGATCTGAGTGGGGCGGACATTCCCCCCGCGACGCTGCTGCTGGATGGCAAAGGTAACGAACAGCAGTTTACGCTAAGCCGCCTGCGGTTGGCGGCATTGCAGGGGAATGCCGACCTGACGGCGCTTATCGACTGGAGCAAAGCCATAAGCTGGCGCAGCGAGCTACTGCTGAACGGGATTAACACCGCGAAACAGTGGCCTGAATGGCCCGCGAAAATAGATGGCAAGATAACGACACGCGGCAGCGTCTATGGCGGTAGCTGGCAGTTGCAGGTGCCGGAACTGCGTCTGGACGGCAACGTGAAAGCGAATAAGCTCACGGCCAGAGGTGAACTGCGCGGTAACGCGGCGGGACAGTGGACAATTCCAGCGCTGAATCTGGCGTTAGGCCGCAACCAACTGAACGTCAAAGGCGATCTGAGCGATAAGTGGCAGTTGGATGCTGACATCAATGCGCCGTCGCTGGACGGTATGTTGCCCGGTCTGGCGGGGCGTGCTATCGGCACACTCAAACTCCGTGGCAATCTGCGTGAACCGCAGATGCTGGTGGATATCACGGCGTCCGGCCTGCGCTGGCAGGCGATGACGATTAGCAGTGTGAGGGTGGAAGGCGATGTGCGCTCTGAGCAGCAGATTCAGGGCAAGCTGGCCGTGCGTCTTGAAGCGCTAAAGCAGGATGGCCTGAATATTGCGCTGTTGACGCTGGATGCCAGCGGCAACGAAAAGCAGCACCAGCTTCGCCTGAATATGCAGGGCGAACCGGTCGCGGGGCAACTGGCACTTTCGGGCAGCTTTGATCGTCAGGAACAGCGCTGGCGCGGCACGCTGAACAATACCCGCTTCGACACGCCGGTGGGTGAATGGCGTCTGACGCAGGATATGGCGTTGGATTACCTGAATGCGCAGCAGAAGATCACCATCGGCACGCACTGCTGGCGGAATCCGAATGCAGAGCTTTGTGTTCCAAAAGCGATTGAGGCCGGACCGAGCGGACAGGCGAGCATTCGACTGAACCGCTTCGATCTCGCCATGCTGAAACCGTTCCTGACGGCGGATACCGTGCTGGCCGGGACGTTCACCGGCGGTGCCGATATCAGCTGGCAGGCGGGGCAAGGCTTACCGCAGGCGAAAGTGTCGCTGGTGGGCAACGGCGTCAGCGTTCGCCAGCAGATGCAGGGCAACACGCTGCCGATTGATTTCGATACCTTTACGCTGAATGCCGGACTCGATCGCGGGCGGGCGCAGCTTGGCTGGCTGATGGCGATCCGTGAGAACGGGCGCTTCAGCGGTGATATTCAGGTGACCGACCCACAGGGCCGACGCAACCTCGGCGGCAGCGTCACGATCAACACTATTTCGCTGGCGTTGCTCAACCCTGCGTTGAGTAAAGGAGAAAAAGCAGCGGGGATTCTGAATGCGAACCTGCGTCTGGCGGGGGATGCGGCGCGTCCTCAGATCTTTGGCCAGATGGTGCTGGAGCGGTTGGATATTGACGGCAACTGGATGCCGGTCGATCTGACCAACGGGCGGCTGGCGGTGAATTTCAGTGGGATGTCGTCAACACTGCAAGGCTTCCTGAAAACGGATAACGGGCAGTTGAACCTCGGCGGGAACGCGGACTGGTCGCAGCCTGATGCTTGGCGTGCGCGCATTGCGGCGAAAGGCCAGAAGCTGCGTGTGACGATTCCGCCGATGGCGCGGCTGGATGTCTCACCGGATATTGTCTTCGAAGCCACGCCGCAGCTGTTCGCGTTAAACGGTTCGGTCAGTATTCCGTGGGCGCGCATCGTGGTTAAAGACATGCCGGAAAGTGCGGTGGCGGTGTCATCGGATGAAGTGATGCTGGATGCCCAGCGCCAGCCGCTGAAGAAAGCCAGCGCCGCGATTCCGATTAACAGTAACCTGACGATCCGCGTTGGTAATGATGTACAGCTGGATGCGTTCGGGCTGGCGGCTCGCCTACAGGGCGACCTGAAAATGGTTCAGGACGAGCGCGGATTAGGGCTGAACGGCCAGATCGACATTCCATCTGGCCGCTTTAAAGCCTACGGACAGGATCTGATCGTCCGCAAAGGGCTGATTCTGTTCTCCGGCCCGCCGGATCAGCCGATCCTGAATATCGAAGCCATTCGTAACCCAGACAACACGGAGAATGACGTCATTGCCGGCGTGCGGGTTACTGGCATGGCGGCGACACCGAAGCTGGAAGTCTTCTCCGATCCGGCGATGTCACAGCAGGAAGCGCTCTCTTATCTGCTGCGTGGACAGGGTTTGGACAGCGGTGGAGCAGATAGCTCGGCAATGACCTCAATGTTAGTCGGTTTAGGGGTTGCACAAAGTGGTCAAGTTGTGGGTAAAATCGGCGAGGCCTTTGGCGTAAGTAATTTAGCTCTGGATACACAGGGTGTTGGCGATAATTCTCAGGTTGTCGTCAGCGGCTACGTCCTTCCGGGTCTGCAAGTGAAATATGGTGTTGGCATATTCGATTCTTTGGCAACGTTAACGCTACGTTATCGCCTGATGCCAAAACTATACTTGGAAGCGGTGTCTGGAATTAGCCAGGCATTAGATGTGCTCTATCAGTTTGAGTTCTAGCGATGCGAATTATTGTTTACGGCAGTTTACGACGCAAACAGGGAAACAGTCATTGGATGACAAATGCGCAATGGTTAGGAGATTGTCAGCTCGCAGGTTTCGAGTTGTACGATCTCGGCCATTATCCGGCAGTGGTACCCGGTGATGGAGAGATCCATTGCGAGGTCTATCGCATTAGTTCGTCGATTTTGACAGAACTGGATGCCTTAAAGCGGGACGGCCACGAATACCAACGTGAGCTGATTCGTACGCCTCTGGGCAGTGCCTGGATCTATCTGTACAAGCACCCTGTTGCAGGGCTGACGCGTATTGCCAGTGGTGACTGGCTAAAGCGCAGCGAAGAAGATGAAGAGGCTTGAGGCAGAGTAGCCAATCAAGTCATGGTCGCTATAAATAAAAACACCGCGCAAGGCGGTGTTTTTGATCATGCAATATCTTGAGCCCGTAAGGGCTTTAAGGCATATCGTGTGGCGCTTATTTGTTTTTCGCGCGCTCGAAGGAAGCAACGATCTCAGCTTTCGCCGCAGCAGCGTTATCCCAACCTTCCACTTTCACCCACTTGCCTTTTTCCAGATCTTTGTAGTGCTCAAAGAAGTGGCCGATCTGTGCACGCAGCAGTTCAGGCAGGTCGTTAACGTCTTTAATGTGATCGTATTCTTTGGTCAGTTTGCTGTGCGGAACGGCAACCAGCTTGGCATCTTCGCCTGCTTCGTCGGTCATTTTCAGCACGCCAACAGGGCGGCAGCGGATCACTGAGCCAGGCTGCAACGGATACGGGGTCGGAACCAGAACGTCAACCGGGTCGCCATCCAGAGACAGCGTGTGGTTGATGTAGCCGTAGTTGCATGGGTAGAACATGGCCGTAGACATGAAACGGTCTACAAACAGCGCGCCGGTATCTTTATCAATTTCATATTTGATTGGATCGGCATTCGCGGGGATTTCAATCACTACATAGATATCTTCTGGCAGATCTTTACCTGCTGGAACATCGTTCAGACTCATGTCAGTTTCCTTCTCTTAAAACCTGAAATAGCGTGGCCGTCATTATAGCCAAAAAGCGTTTAATGTCCCTGATTTTTAGCGTATGCAAGGCGCGATGCGCTTGCGCGAGTCGTTTAAGTAAAAATACTTTCGTTACTAAAGTTTCTTTAAAGAAAGCAGGCTTGCTACCGATAGGAAGATGATCTGGATCACGTTATGTGGAGCATTTCTCCGCATTTATTTGTCATTTGTAATATCAGGGAAACAAAAATGTTAAGAAGTATCACAATCAAGACGAGCTTGATTGCTTTGTTAGGAACGATGGTACTGCTGTTATTGCTGGTGTGCGGAATTGGCATCACCTCAATCAATCAGGGAATCACGTCGCTGACGACAATCGACAAGATTCAGGGCAAAGAAGTCACGGCGCTGGCGGGGAGCTATACCGCTTCACTGCGTGCAAGAACGGGGGCTGCGTTGGCGGCTCGTCAGATGGACATCGGGCAAATCGATCTGGCGAATGCATCGATCGAGAGAGCAGAGGCCTACACGGCGCTTTCCCGCAAAGAAATGGCACGCTTTCTTTCCTACGGTACCGTCACGGAGCGCGGTGCCAAAATGGCGGCAGAGGTTAAAAGCAACTACGAACAATACATGAATCTTGGCGTGCAGCCGATGCTGGATGCGCTGAAACTCGGCGATGTCGCGGCCTATTACGTGCTGTTTCAGGACGTGTTACCACCGCTCAGCGTTAAGATGGATAAGGCCGCGAACGAATTCCGTGATTTCGGTCTGGAAGTCGGGGAAAACATGCTCGCAGAAGCGGAAAGCTTCGCGTTCAACCGTTTGATGATCATCGGCATTGCCTGTATATCCGTTCTGCTGCTGGTGTTGGCAGCCTGGATTGCCTTGAAGCGTTCTATCCTGTCCCCGCTTGAAGAGACGGTCGGTCAACTGGAGTTTATTGCCCGTGGTGATTTGACCCAGCACATTCCCGATGGCGGCAGTAATGAAATTGGCCGCCTGATTCAGGCGATGAAGGCCATGCAGTATTCGTTGGCAACCGCTGTGAGCCGTGTCCGTGATGCCGGTATGCAGATTGACGTCGGTACGCGCGAGCTGTCTTCCGGCAATACGCATTTAGCCGCGCGTACGGAAGAGTCAGCCTCCTCGCTGGAAGAAACCGCAGCCAGCATGGAGCAGTTGACCGCGACAGTGACGCTGAATGCGGAAAGTGCAGAGCAAGCGCATACGCTGGCGCAAAATGTATCCGATATTGCGAATAAAGGCAGCGAAACCGTGAGGAGCATGATTGAGAAAATGCAGATGATCTCCAGTAGCTCCGCACGCATTGGCGATATTCTGGCTGTGATTGACGGCATCGCGTTCCAGACCAATATTCTGGCGCTGAATGCGGCGGTTGAAGCCGCACGTGCGGGTGAGCAGGGGCGTGGATTTGCGGTGGTGGCGGGTGAAGTCCGCAGTCTGGCGCAGCGCAGTGCGCAATCGGCTAAAGAGATCAAAATGCTGATGGAAGAGTCTCAAAGTCGCGTCAGTGAAGGCACCGTGATGGCGAAAATGGCGGGCGAAACGATGAATGACGTTTCTGACGCCGTGGCGCGCGTGACATCCCTGATGCGTGAGATCTCAACGGCCACGCGTGAGCAAAGCAATGGTATTGGGCAGGTGAATCTGGCGGTATCGCAAATGGATGAAGTCGCACAGCAAAATGCGTCTCTGGTAGAAGAGTCCGCTGCTGCCACGCGCTCACTGGAAGATCAGGCGCGCCTGCTGGCAGAAAGTATGTCTCAGTTTAAAGTGCAATCGCAGGAATTTGCCGCCATCGGCCGATTCTAATTCCCCGTCATCTTTCATAAAAAAATTCCCGTGAAAACGGGAATTTTTTTGTCTTATTCTTCGGAGGACGTTTGTTCGTCTTCTGGCTGCTTCTTCTTGCGTAGCTTATTCCAGATTTTACTTTCCTGTCCGCGCCAGAGGCGTTGGATATTATCATGATGACGCATCAGTATCAGGCAAGAGAGCATCGCGACGGGGAAGGTAAACTGTGGCTTGAACCACCAGACATAAAACGGCGCGATGAGCGCACTGACAATCGCGCCCAGCGAGGAATAGCCGCTCAGCAGCACGGTCAGTAGCCAGGTGCCGGTCATCAGGCCTGTCAAATCCCAGCCGATAGGAGCAATGGCACCCAGCGCCGTTGCCACACCTTTGCCACCGCGAAAGTGGAAAAAGACGGGATAGATATGGCCGAGGCAGGCGGCGATAGCGGTTAACCCGAGATATAGCGGGGGAATGCCCAGCGCGTAAGCAGCCCACACTGGCAGCATGCCTTTCAGAACATCAAACACCAATACGGTTGCAGCGGCCGCTTTGCCGCCAATACGCAATACGTTAGTGGCTCCGGGGTTCCCGGAACCATGCTGGCGCGGGTCGGGTAGCCCAGCAATTCTGCAAAACAAAATCGCACTGGAAATAGAGCCACACAGATACGCGATTAACATCATACCAAGCGCGGTAACACTCATAACGCTATTCCGTTTAGTTTGTATAGAGAGACGTTTAATAAGGGTCGTTTTACTCTTCTCATCTGTGGATAATACGCACATTCCGTCGGAAGTGGTATCCGACAGCGACAAAAACAGAGAATGGCGTGATGGATATCGTATTTATTGAAGAACTTACTGTAATCACAACTATTGGTGTTTACGATTGGGAACAGACCATCCAGCAGAAACTGGTGTTCGATATCGAAATGGGCTGGGATAACCGTCAGGCAGCCGGCAGTGACGATGTTAACGACTGCCTGAGCTATGCCGATGTCAGCGAGGCGGTGATTGCCCATGTGGCAAACCAGCGCTTTGCTCTGGTGGAACGCGTTGCTGAAGAAGTCGCACACATGCTGATGCAGCGCTTCTCGATCCCCTGGCTGCGGATCAAGCTCAGCAAGCCGGGCGCTGTCGCGCAGGCGCGTCAGGTTGGCGTCATTATTGAGCGCGGCACACGATAAATCTGATTTAACAGAATAAATACTGATTTACGTGCAACTAAACCATAACCCAAATAGTCTATAAGCCAGTTATAGCGGCTCGCGAAAGTACGCGGCCGCTTTTTTATGGGCTGAATTTTCGTTTTTATTAAAGGCAAGGATTTTTAGATGACTGACCTGCATTCATTGCTAATCGCATTTATTCTTGGCGTGGTCGAAGGACTGACCGAGTTTTTGCCCGTATCGTCTACGGGGCATATGATTATTGTTGGTCATTGGTTAGGGTTTGTTGATGAGAAAGCCAAGACGTTTGAAGTGATTATTCAGCTTGGCTCGATTCTGGCCGTTGTCGTGATGTTCTGGCGCCGTCTCTTTGGTCTGATTGGGATTCACTTCGGTGAAGTCCCGCATGAGGGGAATACGGCGGGTCGTTTGAAACTGACGCACATCTTACTGGCGATGATTCCTGCTGTGGTGCTGGGGCTGGTTTTTCATGACGTGATCAAATCGCTGTTTTACCCACAGAACGTGATGTATGCGCTGGTTGTCGGTGGTTTCCTGCTGTTGGCGGCGGAATGGTTCAAGCCTAAAAAACCGCGCGCCGTCGGGCTGGATGACATCACGCATCGTCAGGCATTTATGATTGGTTGTTTTCAATGTCTGGCGCTGTGGCCCGGTTTTTCACGTTCGGGCGCGACCATTTCCGGTGGGATGCTGGTGGGCGTCAGCCGCTATGCGGCTTCCGAGTTCTCTTTTATTCTGGCGGTTCCCATGATGATGGGCGCGACCGTTCTGGATCTGTATAAAAGCTGGCATTTCCTGTCGCTGTCCGATGTACCGATGTTTGCTGTTGGTTTTGTGACGGCGTTTATCGTGGCGCTGATTGCGATTAAAACCTTCCTGAAAATCATCAAACGCATCTCGTTTGTCCCGTTTGCGATTTACCGTTTTATCGTCGCGGGCGTCGTTTACATGGTGTTTATGTAAGACTGAGAGTGTCGGGAGTCGTTAGATAAAGAAGAGGCCACGCATTAGCGTGGCCTCTTTGTTTCAGGATGGGGCTGAGGCATCAGGCTGCTGTGCTTTCCAGTCTGCCAATGCCTGAGTGCGGCGCCGTGTCAGCTCATTACGCACGTCAATACCTTTAAAACCGTCGGCGACGACATCCGCACTGCTAACCAGGCTGGCAACGCGGAAGGCTTCACGCAGATAGTCGCCTTGCGGATAAGGCGTATCTTCGAACCCCGCCCGCCCTCGAGCATCGGCTTCGCTAGTGAGCGCTAACTGCTCCAAACGCTGCGGCTTGCGCCAGACGTCAATGGCATCAAATAGCTTCAGCAGGGTCTTAGGTTGCAACACCTGCACGGTATGAATCAGGTCATGATATTCGGCAACCAGTTTCGCCAGATCGCGAATCGGGTTAGGCACGCGCAGGCGCTGACACAGGGCTTCGACCAGTTTGACCCCCGCCGGCCCATGCCCGTGATGCCGCGGCCACAGTTCGGGAGGCGTCAGCCCTTTCCCTAAATCGTGGCACAGCGTGGCAAAGCGTACGTCAATCTCAGGGCTGAGGCGCGCGGCCATCGCCACCGTCATCATGGTATGAATGCCGGTATCGATTTCTGGGTGCCATTTGGCGGGAGCTGGCACGCCGTACAGGTTATCGATTTCAGGGAACAGTACGGCCAGCGCGCCACAGTCACGCAGCACCTGAAAATAGACATCTGGCGATGAGGTGCCAAGCGCTTTTTCCGTCTCTTTCCAGACACGCTCCGGCGTCAGATAAGCCAGCTCACCCTCATGCGCCATTTTTTGCATCAGCGCCATGGTTTCTTCGGCAATCTGGAAGCCGAGATGAGCAAAACGCGCGGCAAAACGGGCGACGCGCAGCACCCGTAACGGATCTTCGCTGAATGCGTCGGAAACGTGGCGCAGCACGCGATTCTCAAGATCGCGACGACCGTGATAAGGATCGATAAGGTCGCCTCGCTCGGTGCGGGCAATCGCGTTGATGGTCAAATCGCGGCGCAGCAAATCCTGCTCTAACGTGACATCGGGGGCGGCATGGCAGACAAAACCGGTATAGCCTTTGCCAGATTTGCGCTCGGTACGCGCGAGAGCGTATTCATCGCGGCTAACGGGGTGTAAGAAGACGGGGAAATCCTTTCCAACCTGCTGGTAACCCTGCTCAAGCAGGTTCTCCGGCGTCGCGCCGACCACCACCCAATCTTTCTCGGTGACGGGTAAACCCAGCAGGCTGTCCCGAACAGCGCCGCCGACAAGGTAGATCTTCAACGTCGGGCTCCTGAATCAATAACCAATACTTCACCACATACTACCATCTTTGCGCCGCGGCGTTGGCCGCAAAGAAAAATGCCTGCAAGAAGCAGGCACGTGTTCCGATTAGCTCATCCAGCGGTCATTTTTCTTTTTGCGAGGGATGATGTGCGGCAACAGCAGACCCAGCAGCAAGCCTATGCCAGCCACGCCGCCGCCATACATAAACCACTGTAGAATGATGGTGCGCTGCTTATCGTCAAGCTGGACATTCGCCGCGCTGACTTTCTTCTGTGCGACGATAAGCTGTGTTTTCAGATCCTGATTTTCCTGACGCAACCCATTGATAACACCATCGCTGGCTGCAACTTTCTGCTGCATATCCGCGGTGCGTTGGTTCCAGGTCTGATCGATATTATTCAGTTTGTCAGTCAGGTCTTTTACCTGTTTTTCCAGCTCCGGTACTCGCGTGCGCAGGCTTGGCGTCTCGCTAAGCTGGTCGAGAGGAATCCAGGTGGTGCGGTTTTTATCATCACGAATCTGCGCATAGCCTGCACTTTCATTAACGCTGAGTAGCGTGACCTCAGTGCCAGCATTCACCGTGCCGACGATACGATATTGATTGCCCGGCCCGCTGTGGACATACGTCAATAACTCATCGGAAATATAGCGTTTTTCTTCCGCCTGTGCGGTCCAGCTCAGCGTGAGCGAAAATAAAGTAAAACAGAGTAAGCCTAATTTCTGCATAAGATCATCATGTTGCGTTAATGGTGGTCCGATAGTAGAGGCTTAAGTCTGACGAGGCAATGTATAAACCGAAATGAGAACAGTCTTAGAACCTCCCCATTAGGGCTATTCACACTAATAATGCCTGCTGGGATAAGTTCTTAGAAGGCGGTGAGCGGCGTGTTTAAGCGGGGGAAAGCGGTGTTGCCAATAGCAGCTTTGCATAAGAAATGCGCGCTTGTTCGCAGGTGAAAAAGAGTGTGTGCGGTAAGAGTAGTAAGCTGAAGTAAAATGTTATTTACTGACATGATAATGAATGTGGTCTTGGTGTTGTGAATGCTATGAGTGAAGAAATTGAGCTGAAGTTTATTGTTCATCCCGACAGCGTTGAATCGCTGCTGACGCAACTGGCTGACTGGGAGAGTGATTACAGTCAGTATGAGCACATGCGTGCCCAGCGTCTGAGCAATACCTATTATGAAACAGCGGATAATTACCTGCGCCGCAATGGCATCGGCCTGCGTATTCGTGGCGAAAATGAACGCTACGAAATGACGGCGAAAACGGCCGGCAAGGTGATTGGCGGGCTGCATCAACACCCAGAATATAACGTTGAGCTGGAGAAAGCTGAGCTGGATCTCAGCCTGTTTCCGGCGGAAGTCTGGCCGGAGGATTGCGATGTTGAGGCGCTACAATCGTCGCTCAATCCGCTGTTTAGTACGGATTTTACGCGTGAAAAGTGGGTGTTTACTTACTATCAAAGCGTGATTGAAGTTGCCTTCGATCGCGGTGAGATTCGTGCCGGAGATCTGAGTGAACCGCTGTGCGAGCTGGAGATGGAGCTTAAGGTCGGGCAGACCACCCATCTGCTGGAGCTGGCAAAGGAAATCGCGGAGTTTGGTGGTATGCGGCAGGGCAGCCTGAGTAAGGCGGCGCGCGGATACCATCTGGCTAAAGGTAACCCGGTTCGCGAGAGTCAGCCTCTTAATCGACTGGTTGTGGATCCAAAAACCAATATCGATCAAGCCATCCGCGCGGCGCTGGAACTGGGGTTGAGCCACTGGCAATACCACGAGGAACTGTGGGTAAGAGGGAATGCCTCTGCCCGTGAAGCCCTGCCAGAGGCCAGTGCGATGATGCGCGAAATGTTAGTGCTGGTGGGAGGCGTTGTGTTACGCAAGGTCACCACGCTTTTTCGCTCGGCACTCGCGACGCTGGAGGCCCGGCTACAAGGCTCCGACGGCGCGGAAGTGTGCTACAGCGTCGACTACCTGCAAAGTAAGTTGGTACTGACTTCCTGGCTTATCGAGTCTGGCTGGCGTGACCATATGGATAATAAAGATCGCATTAAGCTACAGGGATCGTTCAAACGCTTTGCCGACATTATGTTAAGCCGTAGCACGGCGGATCTGAAAAGCGCCTTTTCTTCTAAATTGACGGAAGCGCAGTACGAACAGCAAATCCCTCGTCTGCAACGTAATATCTGCGCGTTTCTTCTTTTATCCGGCGCTTATCCGGCGGAGCAGGTGGAAGCCTACATTTCACACTGGCGGGTATTGCTCCAGGAAATTGAACGGCTCGCCGCCGGACAGGCTCCTTCTGTCTATCTGGAAGCCTACCGTAAAGAGGCGTTGACCTTACCCCCGTTCTGGCTACATAGCGGCGGACCATCACAGTAACCGTTAACTGCCGCTTGTCAGTGAGGATAGGCGGCGCATCAAGGGAACCCCCATGTCGATACTTCCTTTGCCCGCTTTACCTGTGCTTCTGACGGAACAATCTCAGCGTGCTCTGTTGCGTTTGCGGGAAGCCGCACCTGATGAACCTATAACCGACAGTGACTCTGCTGTTCTGGCATTGAGCGATTTTGTCAGCGATGCGCTTGCACTCCATCCTGACTGGTGGCAAGGGATTCATCAGCAACCGCCGCAGCCCGAAGAGTGGCAGCATTATGCCGACTGGTTGAATAACGCTCTGGCCGATGTTAACGATGAAAATGCGTTGATGGCCGCGTTGCGCCAGTTTCGTCGCCATATGTTGACGCGAATTGCGTGGTCGCAGGCGCTGCAAACCAGTACGACGGAACACACGCTACGTCAGTTGAGTGAGCTGGCTGAGGTGGTGATCGTAGCGGCCAGAAGCTGGCTATATCAGGCCTGTTGTCGCGAGTGGGGCACACCTTGCAATGCGCAGGGCGTGGCTCAGCCTCTGCTGATTCTTGGCATGGGAAAACTGGGTGGGGGAGAACTTAACTTCTCTTCGGATATCGACCTGATCTTCGTCTATCCCGAAAATGGTCATACGCAAGGCGGGCGACGCGAGCTGGATAACGCGCAATTCTTCACGCGCTTGGGGCAACGGCTGATTAAGGTGCTGGACCAGCCGACCGTCGATGGTTTTGTTTACCGTGTGGATATGCGGCTACGTCCCTTTGGTGACAGCGGCCCGCTGGTGCTCAGCTTTGCGGCCATGGAAGATTATTATCAGGAGCAGGGCCGTGATTGGGAACGCTATGCCATGGTCAAAGCGCGCCTGATGGGGGGAATGGACGATGACTACAGTCAGGAATTGCGCAGTACGCTGAAGCCCTTTGTCTTCCGTCGCTATATCGATTTCAGCGTGATCCAGTCGCTGCGAAATATGAAGGGCATGATTGCCCGCGAAGTGCGTCGACGGGATCTGCGCAATAACATCAAGCTGGGTGCGGGCGGCATTCGTGAAATCGAATTTATCACGCAGGTTTTCCAACTGATTCGTGGCGGGCGTGAACCAGGATTGCAGGGGCGCTCGCTGCTGCCTACGCTCCAGCATGTAGGAACGCTGGGATTATTAACGCCGCAGCAGGTACTCGATCTCAGTACCTCTTACCTGTTTCTGCGTCGTTTAGAAAACTTGTTGCAGGCGATTGCCGATGAACAGACACAAACCTTGCCGGGTGATGAGCTGAATCAGCAGCGGCTGGCATGGGGAATGGGTTTTGACAACTGGGACACGCTGCAATCCATGCTGGAACAGCATATGCAGGCGGTGCGTCACGTCTTTGATGACCTGATTGGCGATGATGCGCCGGACAATAATGACATCCCTGAACATAGCAGCTATAGCAGCCTATGGCAGGACACGCTGGATGACGGCGAACTGGCTCCGCTGACGCCGCATCTCTCGGAAAGCGTGCGTGAAAAGCTGATGCGGACGATTGTGGAATTCCGTCACGATGTGGCGAAACGCACGATAGGGCCACGCGGGCGAGACGTGCTGGATCAGCTCATGCCGTGTTTGCTGGCGGAAGTCTGCGCTCGTCAGGAAGCAGATACGGTGCTGTCTCGTCTGACGCCGCTGCTGCTGGGGATCGTCACACGCACCACCTATCTTGAACTGCTGCTGGAGTCTCGTACTGCGCTCGGCCAACTGATTCGCCTGTGCGCGGCGTCGCCAATGGTGGCCAGCCAGTTGGCACGCTATCCCCTACTGCTGGATGAATTGCTCGATGCGTCAACGCTGTATCAGCCGACGGCACCGGGCGCGTATGCCGATGAGCTACGCCAGTATTTGATGCGCGTCCCTGAGGATGATGAAGAACAGCAGTTGGAAGCCGTTCGCCAGTTCAAGCAATCGCAGCAGCTACGCATCGCCGCAGGGGATATCGGTGGTGTACTGCCCGTGATGAAAGTGAGCGATCACTTAACGTATTTGGCGGAAGCGATTATCGCGGCCGTGGTTCAGCAGGCGTGGGGACAGATGGTGGCGCGCTATGGCCAGCCGTCCCATTTACAGCACCGTGAAGGCCGTGGGTTTGCCGTTATTGCCTATGGCAAGCTCGGCGGCTGGGAGCTGGGGTATAGCTCCGATCTGGATCTGGTGTTCTTGCTGGACTGCCCGTCGGATGTGATGACGGATGGCGAACGCAGTATTGATGGCCGCCAGTTCTACCTGCGCCTCGCGCAGCGTGTGATGCACCTGTTTAGCACCCGGACGTCATCAGGCATTTTGTATGAAGTGGATGCCCGTCTGCGGCCATCGGGCGCGGCGGGTATGCTGGTGAGTACGGTAGAAGCGTTTGATGAGTATCAGCGCAATGAGGCATGGACGTGGGAGCATCAGGCGCTGGTGCGCGCGCGTATGGTGTACGGCGAAAGCGGTGTGCAGCAAACATTTGAGTCTATTCGTCGCAGTATTCTGTGCGCAGAGCGTGACGCGGAGACGCTGCGAACCGAAGTGCGCGAAATGCGGGAAAAAATGCGCCAGCATCTGGCGAACAAAGATAAAGCACTCTTTGACATCAAAACGGATGCGGGCGGCATTACGGATATCGAATTCATTGCCCAGTATCTGATGCTACGTTACGCCGCTCAGGAACCGCGTTTGACCCGTTGGTCAGACAACGTGCGTATTCTGGAACTGATGGCGCAATATGGCGTAATGGAAGAGAGCGAAGCCAATGCGCTCAAGCTGGCCTACGTCACCATGCGCAATGAACTGCACCATCTGGCCTTGCAGGAGTTGTCCGGTCGGGTCAGCAAGGATCGGTTCGTTGCGGAGCGGGAGCAGGTGCTGGTGAGTTGGAATAAGTGGCTGGTGGGAGCGTAAGTTCCACCTATCTATATGGTCAAAATGTGTCGTGCGGTTTAGAGCCGCGCAGCAGTGGCGTGTATGATACGTGCCTATGATATTATTACGCGCATTATGCGAAATAAGCCTGGAGTAGAGGATGAAAGTGACGCTGCCTGATTTCCGTCAAGCGGGTGTATTAGTGGTCGGTGATGTCATGCTGGATCGTTACTGGTATGGGCCGACCAGCCGAATTTCACCAGAGGCACCCGTGCCTGTGGTCAAGGTTGATACGATCGAAGAGCGCCCAGGCGGCGCGGCGAACGTCGCAATGAACATCGCTGCATTGGGCGCGGGATCGCGTCTGGTGGGGTTAACGGGCATTGATGATGCCGCTCGCGCACTGAATGCCAAACTTGGCGAAGTGAATGTGAAGTGTGACTTTGTCGCTGTTCCTACGCATCCGACGATCACCAAGCTGCGCGTGCTGTCACGTAATCAGCAGTTGATCCGACTGGATTTCGAAGAGGGCTTTGAAGGGATTGATCCTCAGCCGATCATCGAGCGTATTCAACTGGCGCTGCCAAAAATTGGCGCGCTGGTGCTGTCTGACTATGCAAAAGGCGCATTAGCGCATGTGCAAACCATGATTCAGACGGCAAAAGCGGCGGGCGTTCCGGTGCTGATCGACCCGAAAGGCACGGATTTTGCCCGTTACCGTGGCGCGACGTTGCTGACGCCAAACCTGTCTGAGTTTGAAGCGGTGGCAGGGCGTTGCAAAACGGAAGACGAGCTGGTTGAGCGTGGTATGCAGTTGGTGGCCGATTACGATCTGTCCGCGTTGCTGATTACCCGTTCCGAGCAAGGGATGACGCTGCTACAGCCGGGCAAAGCACCGCTGCATTTGCCGACGCAGGCGCAGGAAGTGTACGACGTGACCGGTGCGGGCGATACCGTAATCGGTGTGTTGGCCGCTGCGCTGGCGGCAGGTAACCCGCTGGAAGAAGCCTGTTTCTTGGCGAATGCCGCCGCAGGCGTTGTCGTCGGCAAGCTGGGGACGTCCACGGTCACGCCGATTGAATTGGAAAATGCTATCCGCGGTCGTGCCGACACCGGATTTGGTGTCATGACCGAAGAACAGCTGAAACATGCCGTTGAACTGGCGCGTCAGCGTGGTGAAAAGATTGTGATGACCAACGGCTGCTTCGATATTCTGCACGCCGGACATGTGTCTTACCTGGCAAACGCCCGCAAACTTGGCGACCGGTTAATCGTTGCAGTAAACAGCGATGCCTCAACCAAACGCCTGAAGGGGCCGACTCGTCCCGTCAACCCGCTGCCGCAGCGGATGATCGTGCTGGGTGCACTGGAAGCCGTCGACTGGGTCGTGCCGTTTGAAGAAGATACGCCGCAGCGCCTGATTGCCAGCATTCTGCCGGACATTCTGGTGAAAGGTGGAGATTATCAGCCACATGAAATCGCCGGTAGTGAAGAAGTCTGGGCCAACGGTGGTGAAGTGAAAGTCCTGAACTTTGAGGACGGCTGTTCCACGACGAACATCATCAACACGATTAAAGCCAACACGTCTCAATCTTAAATGAAATAAAACTGACGGTGCTCGCAAGGTTTCGACGCCGTTAGGCCGCAAGCTAATGATTCTCGCTCTGGTAGATCACGGGTGAGAATCATAACAATCACGACGCCGACAGGGCGACACGTCAGATAAAACAGGTATGAAACCAGTGAAGAAAGAACCAGCCGAAGTGAATACGACCGCACTGCGGGTAGCGGAGTTACGCCGGGTCTTACGCCATCACGAATACAAATATCACGTTGAAGATGCGCCCGAAATTCCTGATATCGAATATGACAAGCTCATGCAGGAACTGAAAGCGTTAGAGGCGGATCACCCCGAGTTGGTGACCAGTGATTCTCCCACGCAGCGCGTGGGTGCGGCACCGCTGGCGGCATTTGAGCAGGTACGTCATGAAGTGCCGATGTTATCGCTGGATAACGTATTTGATGAAGAGAGCTATCTGGCCTTCAGCAAGCGAATTGGCGACCGGCTGAAGAACGGTGACGATCTGACATTCTGCTGCGAGCTGAAACTGGATGGTTTAGCCGTCAGCCTGTTGTATGAAGATGGCGTTCTGGTACAGGCAGCCACGCGCGGGGATGGCACGACCGGGGAAAATATCACCAGTAATATCCGTACCGTTGCAGCGATTCCACTGCGCCTTGAGGGTGACAATATCCCGCGTCGTGTTGAAGTACGCGGTGAAGTGTTTATGAAGCACAGCGGTTTTGAAAAGCTGAACGAAGAGGCTCGTCGTACCGGGAGTAAAGTCTTTGCCAACCCGCGTAACGCTGCCGCCGGATCGCTACGCCAGCTTGACCCGCGCATTACGGCTAAGCGTCCACTGACCTTCTTCTGCTATGGCGTAGGTCTGTTGGAAGGCGGTGAGTTGCCCGCAAGCCACTGGGAGCGGCTGATGCAGTTCAAGGCGTGGGGACTGCCGGTGAGCGACAGAATTAAACTATGTACCGGTCCGGCTGAGGTACTCGATTTTTATCGTCAGGTTGAGCAAACCCGCAGCTCGTTAGGCTTTGATATCGACGGCGTCGTTGTCAAAGTTGACTCTCTGGAGCTCCAAGAGCGGTTAGGATTTGTTGCCCGTGCGCCTCGCTGGGCGGTGGCCTTTAAATTCCCGGCGCAGGAACAGCTGACCTGGGTGCGCGATGTCGAGTTTCAGGTCGGGCGAACAGGCGCGATTACGCCGGTTGCGCGTCTGGAGCCGGTCGCCGTGGCCGGGGTTATCGTCAGCAACGCCACGCTGCATAATGCCGATGAAATTGAGCGGCTAGGTTTGCAGATTGGCGATCGCGTGATTGTGCGTCGAGCGGGGGATGTGATCCCGCAGATCGTCGGCATCGTGGAATCTGAGCGGCCAGAAACGGTGCGCCCGATCGTTTTCCCTGCGGCCTGTCCCGTATGTGGATCTGACGTTGAACGCGTAGAAGGTGAGGCCGTCACGCGCTGTACTGGTGGCCTGATCTGCGGTGCCCAGCGCAAAGAGGCACTGAAGCATTTTGTTTCTCGTCGCGCATTGGATGTGGAAGGCATGGGCGATAAGATCATCGATCAACTGGTGGAAAAAGAGTACGTCAAGACGCCAGCCGATCTGTTTCGTCTGAGCGCTGGGATCATTACGGGGCTGGATCGCATGGGGCCGAAATCTGCGACGAATCTGGTCAATGCGCTGGAAAAGGCGAAAAGCACCACGCTGGCACGTTTCCTCTATGCGTTGGGGATCCGTGACGTTGGCGAATCGACGGCGGCTAATCTGGCTGCGCATTTTGGTTCTCTGGAAGCGCTTTTTGCTGCCGATGAAGAGGCGCTGCTGGAAGTGCAGGATGTCGGTAAAGTCGTCGCCGCGCACGTGCGTCATTTCCTTGAGGAAGAGCACAATCAAACTGTGATCCGCGAATTGACCGACCCCGCTGGCATCAACATTCACTGGCCTGAGGTTCAGGTCGTCAATGCTGAAGAGATCGACAGCCCATTTGCGGGGAAAACGGTGGTATTGACCGGATCGCTAAGTGTTCTGTCCCGCGACGAAGCCAAAGATCGGTTAACGGCGTTAGGAGCGAAAGTAAGCGGCAGCGTCTCAAAGAAAACCGATATGGTGATTGCTGGTGAAGCCGCGGGCTCTAAACTGGCCAAGGCACAAGAATTGGGGATCCCAGTGATCGATGAGGCGGAAATGATCCGACTATTGGGGGCGTAAACGGATGGAAAAAGAAGACCTGATAGACATTGCCACGATGCAGATGCCGTTTGGTAAATACAAAGGGCGAGTGCTGATCGATTTACCGGAAGAGTACCTGTTGTGGTTCTCCCGCAAGGATGAATTTCCTAAAGGTCGCTTAGGGGAATTGATGCAGATTACGCTGGCAATCAAGATAGAGGGTCTGCAAGGGTTGGTCACGCCGCTGAAGCGGCCTCGTCCCTGATTATCATTTCCTGTCGTAACCTCTGACGAAAAAGGTCGCTTCATTGAAGCGACCTTTCACGTTAACTGGCTACCCATCCCTGACGCAGGCTAGACGTAGATATTAATCTGGTTGTCTGCTGTCGGGCGGTTAACGCCTTCTTGTTTAGCACTTTGAGTCGAAGTTGAGGAATCAGACTGCTGTTCTGATTTTTCACTCTGCAAGCGGGCAATTTGTGCCTGTAACGCCTGGATCTGCGCTTGAATGGCCTGCTGCTGTTGTTCGATCAGTTTACGTTCATCATCGCTTTCTGCGCTGGAGGCCGATTCGGTCAGTTTACTCACCTGTTTGGTAAGCGCCTGAACCTGCTTGGTGAGCTGCGCAATCTGTTGCTCCGAGGTGTTGCTGCTTTTACTGCTGCTTGCCGTGGTTGTCGATACGCTGATACTGCTGATGGTGTTTGACATTTTCCCTCCTGAAAAGATGCCGATGTACCCGTCATACTTCAAGTTGCAGGTGCGTTGGCTGCGTTTAGTCGCCCGAATCACTTACTTATGTAAGCTCATCGGGACTCCCTCGCTTGCCGCCTGCCTGAAACTCGAATTATTTAGGGTTGATACCCGAATGACTTGGGCTACATGCCTGTGCAACGGCAATTTAAGCACTTTCTCGAAGGGGATATTGTTGGCAATGAAACATGAAATGCTCACTTTCCTGACAGCTCATGTAACAAACTGTATCAGTCAGGAAAGGGAGAAAAAGAAAGAGGGGAATACGCCAGATATTGCAGTTAGACGTAGATATCAACACCGCCTTTTTTGGCTTTATTTTCAGGTGGTTGTGATGTCGTTTTTGATGCGGCTTCCATCGCTTTCTTTTCCGCTTCTTCTTTTTGGATGCGGGCAATTTCGGCATAGAGCGCCTGGATTTGCGCCTGGATCATTTGCTGCTGCTGTTTGATAAGTTTGCGCTCGTCTTCACTTTGCGCACTGGCGGCATCTGTGCCCAGTTCTTTTAGCTTTTTGGTCAGCTGTTTGATTTGATTTTGTAATGCGGCAATCTTTTGCTGAGCACCACTACTGGCAGCTGGTGCAGCTTTACTCTCACCCGCCGATGCAGCTTTACTCTCTGTATTAGATGCAGGCTTACCGGCCGTGGGAGCCGCTGCTACTTTTGGAAATGTGTTCATTACAATCCGGCTGATATCATTGGCCATCACTTCCTCCTGAAATAAGTCAATTCTGCAGTGATTATCGGCAGTCTCGCCCTGTTCTTTACGGAAAATTTACAAAACTACGAGGATGATATGTGCTTGCTGGAGGGAAAGAAAGGGGGGCAAGGGGGCTTTCTACTCCCTTGCCACAATGGATGAGATGACGTTAGTTAACTACCGTACACGTTAATCGCGCTATTCAGCCGCCTTGCCTGAAGATTGAGCCCTTCAGCGGCTTCTGTTGAGTGCGTAACCATATCGGTGTTGCGCTGTGTCATTTGTTCTATCTGTGCAATAGAGGTATTGATCAGGCCCAATGCTGAAGTTTGCTCATGCGTTGCGTTGCTGATCTCTTTGATCATGGTGGAGACCTGCAAGACTTCATCAACGATGTCGCTGATATGTTTGCCCGCGTTCTCGACCATTATGCTGCCCTGTTTCACACTTTCGACGTTGGCATCGATCAGCGTTTTAATCTCTTTGGCCGCAGAGGCGGAATGCTGCGCCAGATTGCGAACCTCAGCGGCCACTACCGCAAATCCGCGCCCCTGTACGCCCGCACGAGCGGCTTCAACGGCCGCATTCAGCGCAAGGATGTTGGTCTGGAAGGCAATACTGTCTATCACGCCAATGATATCAACGATTTTATCGCTGGCGCTGGAGATGGAATCCATCATGCCGATGGTTTCCTTCATGATATTGCCACCTTTAAACGCGGTGCTGCTGGCGGCTTGTGCCATGGTGGTAGCCTGTGCTGCTGTTTCTGCACTCTGCTGCACGGCAACGGTAATTTCTTCAATGGCGGCGGCAGTTTGTTGCAGATTGGCCGATGTCTCTTCCGTGCGGGTATTCAGGTCGGCATTGTTTTCCGCCAGTTTATGGCTGACGTTGGTGATGCCGTTTACCTGTGTACTGACGTCGTCGACAAGCGAATGCAGGTTCAGGCCAAACTGGTTAACAGAGCGTAGCAGCAAGCCGATTTCGTCGACGCGGTTCAGATGGACATGCTTTACTTTACGGCCCGATACCACATGCTGAGCCTGCTTCATTATCATCCTGATTGGCTGTGCAATTTGTTTTTGCAGAAACTGATCCATGATGACGATGAGTAGTAGCGTCAGTGCCAATAGCCACAGCGGATTCATGCCATTGAACGCAAGCAGTGCGGGAATGAGGCCCACCGCTAAGACTGCCAGACGCAAGCGCCAGCGGACTGACAATTTCTGCAAGAGCGACAGTGGCGAAAAGAGTCCGGTGCGAACGACTAACCCTTTGTAGAACTTACGGCTGCCCGCCTGTTTTTTCTGCACGGCGCTATACAGCGTTTCGGCATGCTTGATTTCTTCAGCGTTAGGCGTGTTACGTACTGAAATATAGCCTGCGAGCTGCTCCTGCTGATAAACCGGCGTAACGTTGGCGCGGACCCAGTAGTGGTCACCGTTATTGCGACGATTTTTAACTAATCCAGTCCAGCTATCACCTTGTTTCAGCGTAAACCACATGTCGGCATAGGCTTCAACGGGCATGTCGGGATGGCGCACAATGTTGTGAGGCTGATTGATGAGTTGCTCTTCGGAAAAACCACTGACCGTAATGAAGGCAGAGTTGGCATAGGTAATGTGGCTGTGAATATTTGTCGTGGACATCAATATGGTGTCCATGTCTAACAGATACTCCTGCTGTGTAACAGGTGTATTTAATCTCATTAGAAACCCCGGCGTACGTATCCCGCTCAGTTTCCAGGTTCAGACACGCTGGCCGCTTTTCTCGCCTCAGACGCTCTGATTATTACAGAGGCTGAAGCGCAGTGTCGCTGCCGAATGGTTCGTCCCGTGAAATCTGTCAGGCATATTGCTGTGTAAATATTCAAGTTATTCAAATGGGTATACTGAAATTTTTTGGGTGGCTTACTCATTTATATAAAATAATGTTATGCATTATTTATGAGCGGGCTATTTACCCTATATTGTGCGTGATGGAGATTTTGTAACTGTATCCGTCATACTTCAAGTTGCATGTGCGTTGGCTGCGTTCAGTCACCCGAATCACTTACTCAAGTAAGCTCATCGGGACTCCCTCTCTTGCCGCCTGCCTGAAACTCGAATTATTTAGGGTATATATTTTTGTAACAAATATGTCATCAGTGTTAGCACGCTTTTTCAGCACGCGTAAATTTATGATGAGGACGATTATCTGTCAATTGATTCATTTTATTAGCAATAAATAATTGGTAAAAAAATGATTAAAAATAGGTGGGGAGTAAAATAGGGATTATTCTTAATAGGTGTTTTGGAATCGATGAATTTGACGCTAAAAAGAATAACTTGTTAAGTTTTTTTTATTTTTTCTTTGCATGAATGAAATTAAATGTTGCTGCCCTGCTGTTTATTCTTTTAATTACGGCCTTTCTTTCATTTTTATTGCCGCTGAATTTATTGTAGATCAAATAACGCTATCCGCAGACCAGATAATGACGCTGGCCTGCGGAGAACGATAATCAGGTTACCGGCGCTGGATTGAAGACAGCCAGTGCATTATGCAGCCCCCACTGATCGGACCAGGTTTTTTTCTTGCCGCTGGCGATATCCAAAATGAAGTGGAAAAGCTGCCAGCCTACGTCTTCGATCGTGGCCTCTCCGGTAACAATGGTGCCGGCATCAATATCCATCAGATCGTGCCAGCGGTTTGCCAATGCGGTGCGGGTCGCCATTTTGATGACGGGGACAGCCAGCAGACCATAGGGGGTACCACGACCAGTAGTGAAGACCTGCACGGTGATACCGGAAGCGAGTTGCTGCGTGCCGCACACAAAGTCGCTGGCCGGTGTTGCAGCGTAAATCAAGCCACGTTTGGTTGGACGCTGTCCGGGGGACAGGACTTCGACAATCGCGCTGGTGCCGGATTTCGCGATGGAGCCAAGCGCTTTTTCCACCACGTTCGCGAGGCCACCTTTTTTGTTGCCCGGCGATGGGTTAGCGCTACGATCGGTCTGCCCGCTGTCGAGGTAGTTATCGTACCAGGCCATTTCTTCCAGCAGGCGTTTACCGACTTCTTCATTGATGACGCGTGGCGTTAACAGATGAATGGCGTCGCGTACTTCGGTCACTTCGGAGAACATGACGGTGGCGCCGCAGCGTACCAGCAGATCGGAGGCAAAACCCACGGCTGGGTTCGCGGTGACGCCGGAGAAAGCATCGCTGCCGCCACACTGCATGCCGACAACCAGCTCAGAGGCCGGGCAGGTTTCACGCTGACGTTTGTTCAGCCGTTGCAGGTGTTTGTCTGCCATCGTCAGAATGTCATCCACCATCGATCTGAAACCAACGTGGTGTTCATCCTGCAAGCGGACAATGCTGGTGTCGTCGAGGGAGATGGCCTGTACGTCAGACGTCCCTTCCAGCAGGCGTTCCGGCTGTAATTTTTCACAGCCCAGACCGACCACCAGTATCTCGCCGCCAAAATTCGGGTTCAGCGCCAGATTGTGAATGGTACGGATAGGAACCACCGCAGCAGGGGCATTGATTGCTACGCCACAGCCATAAAGATGGTTGAGTGCGACCACGCCATCCACATTGGGATATCTCGGTAATAAATCGCGCTCGATAATTTTGACGACATAGTCCACCACGCCCGCGACGCAGTGCACGCTGGTGCTGATGCCCAGCAGATTTTTCGTGCCTACGCTGCCGTCGGCGTTGCGGTAACCTTCAAAGGTATAACCTTCCAGCGCAGGTAGCGCGGGGGGAATTTTGGTCGCTAGCGGCAGGGTTTCCAGCGCGGGAGCCTGAGGCAACTCGACCAGCGATTCATCGATCCAGCTTCCTTTGGCAATATCACGCAGCGCATACCCGATAATTTCACCATAGCGGATGATGGCGCCTGATTTGGCGATATCCACAAGGGCCACTTTATGACCTTGCGGAACATGCTCAATTAATTCCAGATCATCGTTAAAGCGGGTTCCGGCACGTAAGCCATTATTATTAACAACAATGGCAACATTATCAGAATCGTGGACCTTAATATAAAGTGGCTGCTCTTGTGCAGCATTACTTTCTGATTTATCTGACATGATGCAAGCCTTTATTATTGGTTTATCAGAAACGCGGTGATAACTATTATCACGCTATTATTTCATTGCTCGCTAACGAGTATACGTGAGGTTCTCTTCTCGTACATTATGCAATTGACCTAAGCCAGCGCTTTTTGTTTCTGATTTATCAGGCGAAGACCCAATTTTCGGTGAGTTTGATCACATTCTGACTGCGCACGGTTTTTCAGGAGGAAATAACAATAATGTGTATAAATGTAAAAAGAGAATGGCAGTGTTTTTCGTGAAATACCTCGCATTATATCGTGCAAGTGCACCAACATATTCAAAAGGACATTTTTAATGTTGTGCTTTTAGCTAGTGAGCAGTCAGCGGGTAAAAATTATAATGTTCCTGCGAGTTGAAGATGTCAGCTAATTACTCTGATGCTATATAGCCTGGCTATTCGCAAAAAAAATAAAAATGGGAATGTTAACTATCCACTGATCTTCATTCTGATAACCCTACACCGTTATCTGTTATTCGGAATGAATGAGCGAACCGCGATTGAAGCAGGAGTTCATCATGAATACAGTAAGCTCAGCAGCTGGCGCGATACAAAAGAGAACAAACGCCCGCTACTGGATTGTCGTGATGTTGTTTATTGTCACGTCATTTAACTATGGAGACCGTGCGACCTTATCCATTGCTGGTTCAGCAATGTCTAAGGAAATTGGGTTGGATGCGGTGGGGATGGGTTATATCTTCTCAGCGTTCTCCTGGGCGTATGTGATTGGACAAATACCTGGGGGCTGGCTGCTCGATCGCTTTGGCTCAAAGAAAGTCTACTTCTACAGTATCTTGACCTGGTCGCTTTTTACTTTATTACAAGGCTTTGTCGACGTTTTCAGCGGCGCGGGCATCGTTATTTCTCTGTTCCTCCTGCGCTTTATGGTCGGCTTGTGTGAATCGCCTTCCTTCCCGGGAAATAGCCGCATTGTGGCTGCCTGGTTCCCTGCACAAGAACGTGGTACTGCCGTCGCGATATTCAACTCGGCACAGTATTTTGCCACGGTCATTTTTGCACCGATCATGGGATGGCTGACGCAGGCAGTTGGCTGGGCGCACGTGTTCTGGTTCATGGGCGGCTTGGGTATCATTCTGAGCTTCATCTGGCTGAAAGTGATCCACGATCCGAAAGATCACCCAGGTGTGAATCAGGCCGAGCTGGACTACATCGAAGCCGGTGGCGCACTGATCAATATGGACGCCAAAGGGACGAAAAAAGCGACTGAGAAAGGCGAAAAATGGCATCAGATCAAGCAATTAATGCAGTCTCGCATGATGCTGGGTGTGTATATCGGTCAATACTGTATTAACGCACTGACCTACTTCTTCATCACCTGGTTCCCGCTTTATCTGGTTCAGGCTCGTGGTATGTCGATCCTCAAAGCGGGATTTGTCGCCTCGGTGCCTGCTATCTGTGGTTTTGTCGGGGGCGTTCTGGGCGGAATTATTTCCGATTACCTGATGCGCCGGACCAACTCCCTGACCTTTGCCCGTAAAACACCCATCGTTCTCGGTATGTTGCTCTCCATGTCGATGGTGATTTGTAACTACGTTGAAACCGAGTGGGTGGTTATTGCGGTGATGTCCGCAGCCTTCTTCGGTAAAGGCATTGGTGCGCTGGGCTGGGCGGTTATGGCCGATACCGCACCGAAAGAAATCAGCGGATTGAGCGGTGGGCTGTTCAATATGTTCGGTAACGCGTCTGGTATCGTGACGCCGATTGCGATTGGCTACATCATCGGAATGACCGGTTCCTTCAACGGGGGTCTGGTGTATGTCGGGATCCATGCGCTGGTTGCGATCTTCAGCTACCTGTTCATCGTGAAAGATATTAAACGTATCGAATTGAAGCCATTCGTTAAGAATTAAGGCCATTCGTTACTGCATTCATCTGAATATAGGCAATAACACGAAACGCTGCGCTATCGTACTGATGGCGCAGCGTTTCGCTATTAGATTTGCCGTTTATTTACTTCATGGAAATCCGGGTTTTATCTCTTTGAAATCTGCTGCTGGGAAGACGTATTTCGGTGTTTATAAGGCGGAAATTCGCTTTGCCCGGTTTTCGTGAAACACCTCCCATTGGCCTGTGATAATGACATATTTAATCTGCATTTCGACAGGGAATGCTGTGCTATTGCCCAATGAGTTGTGAAATAAGAAAACTTATACTTTTTACTGAGGTTGGTAAGGCGGTACGGAGTACAGCATCGCTTTCCTGACTGGTTTATTTCGGTATCGGGACAGTTATAACCTGTTTTTATTCTGATAACCCTACAAGCAGTGTTCAGTTCAAATCAGAGTAAAAACAAGGTCGCGCTAATAAAGTAGGAAAACAACATGAAATCATCTACTGGTGCACCATCTGTTTTTTATTTCTGTATGACTGAATTATTTTCATCCGCTTCAACGCGCCCCTGCGTTGTGGCAAACATCGGAAACCTAAGCGTCAATCCTGTGCGCTCCATTTGTGACGGGAGCCTGTAATGACAAACTTTTCAGCGACGCCTGTGATTACCGACATGAAAGTCATCCCCGTTGCGGGCTATGACAGCATGTTGCTGAACATCGGCGGTGCGCATGGTGCTTACTTCACGCGTAACCTCGTCATTTTAACCGACAGCGCCGGGCATACCGGTGTCGGCGAAGCGCCCGGTGGTGAAGTCATTTACAACACGCTGGTTGAAGCCATTCCCCGTGTAAAAGGCGAACAAATCGCCCGTATGAATCGTCTGGTTCATGACATTCATGTCGGCAACCAATCTTCTGATTTTGATTCCTTCGGCAAAGGTGCCTGGACGTTTGAGCTGCGCGTGAATGCGGTGGCAGCACTCGAAGCGGCGCTGCTCGATCTGCTGGGGCAATTTATGGGTGTCCCCGTTGCCGAACTGCTGGGGCCGGGTAAACAGCGTGATGAAGTCACCGTGCTCGGTTATCTGTTCTATATCGGCGACCGCACGAAGACAGATCTACCTTACTTATCAGGTGAGAAAGGCAAGCACGAGTGGTATCACCTGCGTCACCAGCAGGCGATGGACAGCGAGGCGATTGTGCGTTTGGCCGAAGCCACGACTGACCGCTACGGATTTAAAGATTTCAAACTCAAAGGTGGCGTGTTGCCCGGCGAGCAGGAAATCGATGCCGTGAAGGCGCTGAAGAAACGTTTCCCAGATGCGCGTATTACCGTTGATCCAAACGGTGCCTGGCTGCTGGATGAAGCGATTGGTTTGTGCAAAGACATGAAGGGCATTCTGACCTACGCGGAAGACCCGTGCGGTGCGGAACAAGGTTTCTCCGGTCGTGAAGTGATGGCGGAATTCCGCCGCGCCACTGGGCTGCCAGTCGCGACCAACATGATTGCCACCAACTGGCGTGAAATGAACCATGCCGTGATGCTACAGGCGGTCGATATCCCGCTGGCCGATCCGCATTTCTGGACGATGCACGGTGCGGTGCGTGTCGCCCAACTGTGTGATGAGTGGGGTCTGACGTGGGGCTGCCATTCCAATAACCACTTCGATATTTCTCTGGCGATGTTCACGCACGTGGGGGCTGCGGCACCGGGTAACCCGACGGCGATCGATACGCACTGGATCTGGCAGGAAGGGCAGCATCTGACCAAAGAGCCGCTGCAAATCGTCAACGGTAAAATTAAGGTGCCGGATCGTCCCGGTCTGGGGATTGAGCTGGATATGGAACAGGTCATGAAAGCTCACGATCTGTATAAAAAATTACCGAGCGGGGCACGTAATGATGCCGTTGCCATGCAGTACCTGATTCCTGGTTGGAAATTTGACCGTAAACGCCCGGTTTTTGGCCGCTAACCCTACAGTGAAAAATTAGAGAGAAAGGATAAGAAAATGACATTGCAAAGTTCAACGCCGGTGATTACCCACATGCAGGTTATTCCGGTTGCAGGTCACGACAGTATGCTGCTCAATCTGAGTGGTGCGCATGCCCCTTATTTCACTCGCAACATTGTGATTTTGAAAGATAACGCCGGGAATACCGGTGTTGGTGAAATTCCTGGCGGTGAGAAAATCCGTCAGACGCTGGAGGATGCTGCTGCGCTGGTGGTGGGTAAAACGCTGGGCGAATACAAAAACGTGATGACGGCGGTACGTGCGCAGTTCGCCGACCGCGATGCTTCCGGGCGAGGTTTGCAGACATTTGATCTGCGTACCACCATCCATGTCGTCACGGGGATCGAAGCCGCGATGCTCGATCTGCTGGGGCAATTCCTCAACGTCAGCGTGGCCTCGCTGCTGGGCGATGGGCAACAGCGTGATGCCGTCGAGATGCTGGGTTATCTGTTCTACATCGGCGATCGTAATAAAACCGATTTGCCTTACCAGAGCCAGACTAATGAGAAATGCGACTGGTATCGTCTGCGTCATGAAGAAGCGCTGACGCCAGAGACCATCGTGCGTCTGGCTGAAGCCGCGTACGAAAAATACGGCTTCAACGATTTCAAACTGAAGGGCGGCGTACTGGCCGGTAGCGAAGAGGCCGAGGCGGTGACTGCGCTGGCAAAACGCTTCCCACAGGCGCGCATCACGCTGGATCCAAACGGTGCCTGGTCGCTGGATGAAGCCATCGGTCTGGGCAAACAGCTGCGCAACGTGCTGGCGTATGCAGAAGATCCGTGCGGCGCGGAACAAGGTTTCTCTGGTCGTGAAGTGATGGCGGAATTCCGCCGTGCAACGGGGCTGCCTACTGCGACCAATATGATCGCCACCGACTGGCGGCAGATGGGGCACACTATTTCGCTGCAATCGGTCGATATCCCGTTGGCCGATCCGCACTTCTGGACGATGCAAGGTTCTGTTCGTGTGGCGCAGATGTGCCACGAATGGGGCTTAACCTGGGGTTCTCACTCCAATAACCACTTTGATATTTCACTGGCCATGTTTACTCAGGTCGCTGCGGCGGCACCGGGCAAGATTACGGCGATTGATACGCACTGGATCTGGCAGGAAGGCAACCAACGCCTGACGAAAGAACCGTTGCAGATTGTTGGCGGCATGGTGGAAGTGCCGAAGAAACCGGGTCTGGGCGTCGAGCTGGATATGGACCAGGTGATGAAAGCACACGAACTGTATAAAAACATGGGATTAGGCGCACGTAACGACGCCATGGGAATGCAGTACCTTATTCCTGAGTGGACGTTTGATAATAAACGTCCGTGTCTGGTTCGCTAACGTTCTGATTTTCCGTTTTTTGAGCGCGCCGCTTCAGGCAAGCGGCGCTGGAATGACCGAGGATAAAAAATGAAGACTCCGCTGTTACCTAACCGTTTTCGCCAGGATTTGCTGCAGGGGAAAACGTTGATTGGCTGCTGGTGTGCGCTGGGCAACCCGATTTCAACTGAAGTACTGGGGTTGGCGGGATTCGACTGGCTGGTGCTGGATGGAGAGCATGCGCCTAACGATATCGTGACGTTTATTCCTCAGCTCATGGCGCTGAAAGGCAGCCACAGCGCGCCCGTCGTTCGTCCACCGTGCAATGAGCCGATCATCATCAAGCGGCTGCTGGATATCGGGTTCAATAATTTCCTGATTCCCTTCGTGGAAACGGCGGAAGAAGCCGCGCGTGCGGTCGCGTCAACGCGTTATCCGCCTGCGGGGATTCGCGGGGTTTCCGTGGCGCACCGTAGCAACTGCTATGGCACCGAACCGGATTACTTCGCCAAGATTAACGACAACATTACCGTCGTGGTGCAAATCGAAAGTCAGGACGGCCTCGACAATCTGGATGCGATTATCGCGGTTGACGGCGTAGACGGCGTATTTGTTGGCCCGAGCGACCTGTCTGCGGCGCTGGGCTATCTCGGTCAGCCTAACCATCCTGACGTGCAGAAGGCGATCCGCCACATCTTCGATCGTACCGCGGCGCATAACAAGCCGTGCGGCATTCTGGCTCCGGTTGAAGCCGATGCGCGTCGCTATCTGGAATGGGGCGCAAGCTTCGTTGCGGTCGGTAGCGATCTGGGCGTGTTCCGCAGCGCAACACAGGCGCTGAGCGACAAGTACAAGAAGTAATTCAGACCGTTGACAAACCTATTTACGGAACGAGAACGATGGTAATGGGATAGAAGAGTAAAGCGTCCGCGCCAGGGATGGCGCGGCTCGAGCTTACAGGGACGTACTTGCAGCGTCTTTACGATCTACCCATTACCATTGCTCGGCGTACTTTGTCAGCAAATTCAGTCATTCCGTGCGAATCGGATCCGCCATGAGGCGGGTTCATCGTGAATTGAAGTGATATCTACATCAGACAATGAGGTTAGGGCGATGAAAATTGGTTTTATTGGATTGGGCATCATGGGAAAACCGATGAGTAAAAATCTGCTGAAAGCAGGTTACTCATTAGTCGTGATGGACAGAAATCTGGACGCGGTCGCGGAAGTGGTTGCGGCGGGTGCCACGGCGGCTACAACGCCGAAACAGGTTGCAGAGCAGTGCGATGTCATCATCACCATGCTGCCTAACTCTCCACACGTTAAAGACGTGGTGCTGGGTGAAAACGGCGTCATCGACGGTGCACGCGCCGGAAGCATTGTGGTGGACATGAGCTCAATCGCCCCGCTTGCCAGCCGTGAAATTGCGGCCGCACTGGCCGCGAAAGAGATCGCGATGCTGGACGCGCCGGTCAGTGGCGGTGAGCCTAAAGCGATCGACGGCACGCTGTCCGTGATGGTCGGTGGCGACAAAGCCCAGTTTGACCGCTGCTTTGAGATTCTCAAATCCATGGCGGGTTCCGTTGTTCATACCGGTGATATCGGTGCCGGTAACGTGACCAAACTGGCGAATCAGGTGATTGTGGCGCTGAACATTGCCGCCATGTCTGAAGCGTTGGTGCTGGCAACGAAAGCAGGCGTGAACCCTGATCTGGTTTATCAGGCGATCCGCGGTGGTTTGGCGGGCAGCACCGTGCTGGATGCGAAAGCGCCGATGGTGATGGATCGTAACTTTAAGCCGGGTTTCCGCATCGATCTGCATATCAAGGATCTGGCGAACGCGCTGGATACCTCACACGGCGTGGGTGCACAACTGCCGTTAACCGCAGCGGTGATGGAAATGATGCAGGCGTTGAAAGCGGACGATCTGGGATCGGCCGACCACAGTGCGCTGGCGTGTTACTACGAGAAGCTGGCCAAAGTTGAAGTTACGCGATAAGCCGTGAAGCGATAGTCACGAGGCTGGCACAGGATGCCAGCCGACTGGCAGATAATCACTCTGATCTACCTCCTGGGTTTCAGGATTTGCTGCCCTGAACGTTGGCAGGTATAAGCGCCGTTTCATGAGCGCGCGGATTATTGATGCAATCGGAACGTTGATGAAATCGGATCGTTTATGAAAATAGTGATCGCACCGGATTCTTATAAAGAAAGCCTGTCTGCACAAGATGTTGCTACGCAGATTGAAAAGGGATTTCGTGAAATATTTCCCGATGCCTGCTATGTCAAATTGCCTGTTGCAGATGGTGGGGAAGGCACCGTTGAAGCCATGGTCGCTGCGACCGATGGCAAGATTGTGAATGTTAAGGTGACAGGACCGTTAGGCGATAACATCGATGCGTTCTTTGGCCTGTCTGGCGATGAAAAAACGGCTTTTATTGAGATGGCGGCGGCAAGCGGTCTGGAACGTGTGCCTTCGCAACTGCGTAATCCGTTAAAAACTACCAGCTATGGCACGGGCGAGTTGATTCGCTGCGCGTTGGATCACGGTGTTCGGCACTGCATCATTGGAATTGGCGGGAGCGCAACCAATGACGGCGGGTCGGGTATGGTGCAGGCGCTGGGCGTGAAGCTGCTGGATAAGCAGGGCGAACAGATTGGTTTTGGCGGTGGTGAACTCGACAAACTTGAACGCATCGATATCAGCGAGCTGGATGAGCGTATTAAAAATTGTCGCTTTGAAGTGGCCTGCGATGTGACTAACCCGTTGACGGGGAAACAGGGTGCGTCGGCGATTTTTGGCCCTCAGAAAGGGGCAACGCCAGAGATGATTGAACAGCTGGATAATGCGCTGAAGCATTATGCGGCGGTGATTCGGCACGACCTGGACATGGACGTGGAACACGTTCCCGGTGCGGGGGCGGCAGGCGGTATGGGGGCGGCACTACAGGCCTTTTGCGGCGCTGAGCTGCGTCAGGGCATTGAGATTGTTACAGAAGCGTTAGGGCTGGATGAACTGGTACGAGACGCCACGCTGGTGATTACCGGGGAAGGGCGCATCGACAGTCAGACGATCCACGGCAAAGTACCGATTGGCGTGGCGCGGGTTGCCAAACAGTATAATAAACCGGTGATTGGCATTGCTGGTAGCCTGACGGCAGATGTCGCCGTGGTGCATGAACATGGCCTGGATGCCGTATTCAGCGTGCTTTACAACATCTGCTCACTCGAAGAAGCGCTGGATAATGCGGCAGAGAATGTGCGAATGACGGCACGTAATATCGCTGCCACGATCCGACTGGCGCAGTCGGTATCGCGTTGAGCGCTATCGTGATTCGATGGTGTTTGGTATTTTTCTATGCAGACTGAGAGACGGTTTCGTGCGCCACAACACGGCTATTTCATGCTACTTCGCAGCACGCGCCCGACACGGGACGGCTCACACGCCGCTCACCCCGTGACCCCAGGCTTTCGGCGGAAATTATGCCGCTAACGCGGTACCTTCGTCGATATCCGGCTTTAACGGACCGCTTGCGACACGTTTACTCGCCCCATAAATGGGGCTCGCCCTTCGGGCCAGCACGAGTGCTGTTCAAAAACGTCTCTGGCGTTTTTGTCCGACGTGGCGCAAGCTTTCGCCGCGTCCTGCGGCTCATCCGAAGCCCGCTATCTCCTCAGCATAATTTTTTACGCCGTATAACAGCAGAGCGCACGAAACTGTCTCTGTAGCCCCATAATATGTAGCGAAGAGACAGAGCTTAATTACGAATGCGTGGGTTTGATATGCGGCTGGGCGGCTTTGTTGACGTTGTCGATTTCGTCCAGTAGCTCCAGCCATTCGGGTTCCAGATCGCTGGCGTGAACGCCTTTACGCAGCTGTTGTTCCAGATAGCGGCAGATGCGTTGCAGGCGGGGAACGCCGCTGTAGCTGCAACTGCCGTGCAGTTTATGAACCAAGTCGATGATGTCATCATCCGTCTGGCCCTTCAGCACGTTTTCTATCTTCCGCTGAACCTCCGGCAAGAAATCCAATAGCATTTGCAGCAGGTCACGCGCCAGTTCCGGCTTGTTGGCCGCCTGTTGCTGCGCCAGCGCCCAGTCGAGTGATAGCTGACTATCGTCGTGCTCGTTCAGTAATCCCGCAATATCGCCCCGATTGCGCTTCAACGGATCTTGCCGTGCATGACGTGTCAGCACGCTTTTCAGCATCTGTTCATCTATCGGTTTAGCCAGATAGTCATCCATACCCGAACGCAGCAGATGCTCGCGCTCGCCCGTCATGGTCTGCGCCGTCACCGCGATGATCGGCGTGGTGGCATGGTGAGGGATCTGACGGATCAGCTCGCTGGCACAAATGCCGTCCATACCCGGCATCTGAATATCCATGAGAATAACGTCGAACTGATGCAGCTCCGCCTGTGCAATCGCATCTTGTCCGCTTTCGCACAGGATAATCGTCTCGACCTGCTCTTCCAGCAGCGTGCCGATCAGTTTCAGATTAGCCGGATTGTCATCCACCGCCATCACGCTCAGCGGCAAACGAGCGGGATGGCGTACGATACTTTGGTTCGATGCGGCATCGTCCGGCAGAAAAGAGAGCTGGAACAGCGTGCTGTCCTGTAACAGCGGCAGCAGGCGTGATGCCGCGAGTGGCTTGCTCAGGCAGGCATGTACGCCGAAGGTTTTCAACTGCTCGGCATCCATTTGCGCCAGGCTGGGCAGCGCCAGAATCACACAGGGCGAACGGCGGCAGATATCGCGCAGTCTGGGCGTGTAGTCGAGCAGAGAGTTGCGATATTGCACAGGAATTCCGAGCAGCAGGATATCGAAATCCCCTTCCGGCAGTTGCTCAAACGTTGGGCTGTAGCTCACGATGAGCGGTGTCTGGCTCAGGATATCCAGCGTGGCCTGCGCGGCGATGGGATGGTACTCGACGTAGGCCAGATGTTTGCCTTGCAGCGTGGTGTAGGCCGGCTCGGTCGGCATGGCGTGCGGGTTGAGCGGCAGCGTGATATGGAACCAGAAGGTCGATCCCTTGTTGAGCTGGCTCTGGAAACTGATATCGCCACCCATCTCCTTGACCAGACGCTGGGTGATGACCAGCCCAAGCCCCGTACCGCCATGACGGCGCGAAATACTGGTGTCTGCCTGACGGAACGCCTGAAACAGCTGCGATTGCTGCAACTCGGCAATACCGATGCCGGTATCGCGTATTTGCACCTCTAGCTGCACCTGATGAGATTCCTGTCGACGCTTCTCCACCCGAATATCGATGTTGCCCTGCTCGGTGAATTTAATCGCATTGCCCAGCAGGTTGGTGATGATTTGCTGTATTCGCAGCGGATCGCCGACAAACTGTTCGGGCACGTCATTCTGAATACTGAGCGTTAGCTCCAACCCTTTTTCATGTGCCGTGTGCGCCAGAAGCATCACAACGTCGTCCAGCGTGCTGTGCAGCGAGAACGGAATATCTTCCAGCACCAGCTTTCCGGCCTCCAGCTTCGAGAAATCCAGCACATCGTTAATAATATTCAGCAGGTTATTGGCGGACCGTTCGATGGTGAGCAGATAGTCCGTTTGTGTGGTATTCAGCGGCGTCTTCAACGTCTGGCGGGTGAAACCGATCACGCCATTCAGCGGCGTTCTCAGTTCGTGCGACATATTTGCCAGAAACTCTGATTTGATGCGTGCCGCTTCCTGCGCGCGCTTTTTGGCCAGATCCAGCTCGACGTTCTGGATCTCCATCTGCTCCAGCGTTTCCCGCAGATCGTAGGTCGCCTGATCGATATTTTGCTGCATTTCTTCGTGGTAGGCGGTCAGTGACATCGCCATCGAGTTGATGCCGTTTTTCAGCATATCCAGCTCGCCGAGCATGTAACCTTCGACCCGGCTATCCAACTGCCCACGGCGAATGCGGTCAACGGTATCCACCATATTACGAATCGGGGTGGTGACATCCCGCATCAGGCGATAGGCAAAGATGACGGCGGCACCCAAAGAGAGCAGCAGCAGGAGCGCGGCGATGAAGATTTCCTGATACTGCTGAAGCCGAATGGTGCTGGTATCCAGCTCGATCACCAGATAGCCGAGAGGTGTAGCGGTACCGGGCAGTACCGGTGTTGTTCCACCCGGTATGAATTCGCTGTCATTGACGATCGGCATGTGCAGAATCAGCGCGTCATTCGTGTGGTGCAGGTGCAGTTTATTGTGTGCAAGCGCATCGCCGCTGAGCGGCTGCAATGTCACGTTGTTGCGTACGTTGGTGGTCGCCAGAAGCTGATTGCGCGCATCGAATACGCTAATGGTACGAATAATCGCGGAGTGGCGGCGATGAAGCGTATTGATTAACGCGGGAATCGTGTCCATCTGGCGATGGGTAATGGCGTACGCGCTGATGGTCGCCAGCGGCTCAATGATACTGGTGCCCGAATCGGCCAGCTGCGACTGCAACTGATTGTAACGATGAATGACGAAGAACGAACTGAGCAGCAGCCCGATCATCAATGTCGGTGCCAAAATCAGTATCAACATCCGTGCACGAAGACTGTATTTGGTCATGGGGTTCCAATGTGGGAGAATTAGAGGATGCAAGGCACCCTATTATTTAATTTAGTTATACCTTAAATAATTCGAGTTGCAGGAAGGCGGCGACACAGTGAATCCCCAGGAGCTTACTCAGGTAAGTGACTGGGGTGAGCGAGGAAAGCCAACGCACATGCAGCTTGAAGTATGACAGGTATTTGGGTACAGCCGTTCAACTTAAGAGATCAATCGATAGTACATTATGGCGCAATTCTACTCTCCAAACCGGCGTGTGACGACCCGGAAAGCGATTCCTGCTAAGAACCTCACTGTTACGGTCACGTCGCTTGATCCGTTTGGGCAGGGGGTGGCGCGTCACGACGGCAAGACGGTGTTTGTCACGGGTGTACTGCCGGGAGAGCAGGCCGACGTTCAGTTGACGGAAGAGAAGCGTCAGTTTTCACATGCAAAACTTAAACGCCTTCTGACGCCTAGCCCGCAGCGCGTTACACCGCCGTGTCCGCATTTTACCCGCTGTGGTGGCTGCCAGCAGCAGCACGCGGACATCACGCTGCAACAGAGCAGCAAAACGGCTGCATTGATGCGCCTGATGACGCGGGAAACGGGCGCAGAGCTGCCTGAAGCCTCGCTGATTGCCGGCACACCTTATGCCTATCGGAGGCGCGCGCGGCTTGCGTTATACTTTCAGGCAAAAGAGCAGCGTCTGTTGATGGGCTATCGACAATCAAATTCTCACGATCTGGTGGATATCAAAGCCTGTCCGGTGTTGCGCCCCGAGCTTGAAGCGCTGCTGCAACCGCTGCGCGACTGCCTGAGCCGATTAAAGGCGGTGAAGCGTCTTGGGCATGTGGAACTGGTGCAGGCAGAGAACGGTCCGCTGCTGGTGCTGAGGCACCTTGATCCGCTCCATTTATCGGATCAGCAGGCGCTGCGTGACTTTGCGCAGCAGCAGGGCGTTTCGGTTTATCTGGCACCGGATGCCGACTCGCTGACGTGTCTACAGGGCGAAGAACCGGTTTATCACGTTGACGGGCTGACGCTGGCCTTTAGCCCGCGCGATTTTATTCAGGTCAATGACGCGGTGAACCAGCAGATGGTCGCGCAGGCGCTGGCATGGCTGGATGTGCAACCGCAGGATAGAATATTAGATCTGTTTTGTGGCATGGGTAACTTCACGCTACCGCTGGCACAGCGTGCCGCCAGCGTCGTCGGCGTGGAAGGGGTGACCGCGTTAGTTGAGAAAGGACGCGAGAATGCTCGACGCAATGGGCTGTCCAATGTCACATTTTTTCACCAAAATCTTGAAGATGACGTCACGCAGCAGCCGTGGGCGGCTCAGGGTTTTGATAAGATATTACTTGATCCGGCACGTGCAGGCGCGGCAGGCGTGATGGAGCAGATAACCAGACTGGCACCGAAACGCGTGGTGTATGTCTCCTGTAACGCCACGACGCTCGCACGCGACAGCAAAGTATTACTGGCCGCTGGTTATCGGCTGGCGAATGTCGCCATGTTGGATATGTTTCCACATACCGGTCACCTTGAATCGATGGCACTGTTTTTGCACGATACCGGCACGCGAAAGGCGTAATAGGCAGCAAAGCAGCGTCGTTTGCAAGGTGAAGGGTAACGTAGGGAGAAATTATGGTTGCGGTAAGAAGTGCGCATTTGAATACGGCAGGTGAGTTTGTCCCTGACGCGTGGATTGCTTCACTGGGTATTTCCAGCCAGCAATCGTGTGAGCGTTTAACCGAAACCTGGCGTTACTGTGAGCAGCAAACGCAAGATCACGCCGATGCGTCGCTACTGCTGTGGCGCGGCATTGAAATGGTGGAAATCCTGTCCACGCTCAGCATGGACAATGACAGCATGCGCGCGGCGCTGCTCTTTCCGCTGGCCGATGCGAACGTGGTCGATGAGGCGACGCTAGAAGCCGCGTTTGGGAAAAACATCGTTGATTTGGTGCATGGCGTGCGCGATATGGATGCAATTCGCCAGCTCAAAGCGACGCAGAATGATTCCGGCGCGTCTGAGCAGGTCGATAACATCCGCCGCATGCTGCTGGCGATGGTGGAAGATTTCCGCTGCGTGGTGATCAAGCTCGCGGAGCGGATTGCGCATCTGCGTGAAGTGAAGGATGCCCCGGAAGAAGAACGGGTATTGGCGGCCAAAGAGTGTACCAATATCTATGCGCCGCTGGCTAACCGTCTGGGTATCGGACAGTTGAAGTGGGAGCTGGAGGATTTCTGCTTCCGCTATCTGCATCCTGATGAATATAAAAAAATCGCCAAGCTGCTGCACGAGCGCCGTATCGATCGTGCGCAGTACATTGACGATTTTGTCAAAACGCTGCGCAACGCGATGAAAGAAGAGGGCGTGCAGGCGGAGATCTACGGTCGTCCCAAGCATATCTACAGCATCTGGCGCAAGATGCAGAAGAAAGCGCTGTCGTTCGATGAGCTGTTCGATGTGCGTGCGGTACGCATTGTCGTTGAACGCTTGCAGGACTGCTACGGTGCGCTCGGTATCGTGCATACCCACTATCGCCATCTGCCGGACGAGTTTGACGACTACGTCGCTAACCCTAAACCAAACGGCTATCAGTCCATCCACACCGTGGTGCTAGGGCCGGGTGGAAAGACGCTCGAAATTCAGATCCGCACGCGGCAGATGCATGAAGATGCCGAATTGGGCGTCGCAGCACACTGGAAATACAAAGAAGGCACCTCTGTGGGCGGACGTTCCGGCTACGAAGGCCGCATTGCCTGGCTGCGTAAACTGCTTGCCTGGCAGGAAGAAGTGGCGGATTCGAATGACGTACTGGACGAAGTGCGCAGCCAGGTGTTTGACGATCGGGTTTATGTCTTTACGCCGAAAGGCGATGTGGTGGATCTCCCCATGGGTTCCACGCCGTTGGATTTTGCCTATCACATCCACAGTGATATCGGGCACCGTTGCATCGGGGCGAAAATCGGCGGACGTATTGTGCCGTTTACCTACCAACTGCAAATGGGCGATCAGATTGAGATCATCACCCAGAAGCAACCGAACCCGAGCCGTGACTGGCTGAACCCGAATCTGGGGTATATCACCACCAGCCGTGGACGTTCGAAGATTCAGAACTGGTTCCGTAAGCAAGATCGCGACAAGAACATTCTGGCGGGTCGACAGATCCTGGATGACGAACTGGCGCATCTGGGTGTCAGCCTGAAAGCAGCGGAAAAACTGCTGCTGCCACGCTACAACGTGAATTCGCTGGATGAGTTACTGGCTGCTATCGGTGGCGGTGATGTTCGCCTGAACCAGATGGTGAATTTCCTGCAATCGCAGCTAAAACAGCCGAGCGCGGAAGAGCTGGATCGTGAAGCGCTGCGCCAGCTGACGCAAAAATCGCATCAGCCACCGGCACGTAACACGAAGGACAACGGCCGCGTGGTGGTAGAAGGTGTCGGCAATCTGATGCACCACATTGCCCGCTGCTGCCAGCCGATTCCGGGCGATGAGATCACCGGGTTTATCACGCGAGGCCGGGGTATTTCGATTCACCGTGCCGACTGTGAACAGCTGGACGAACTGCGCGCCAGCTCGCCAGAACGCATTGTCGATGCCGTCTGGGGCGAAAGCTACTCCAGCGGTTATTCGCTGGTGGTGAGGGTGATTGCTAACGATCGTAGCGGGCTGTTGCGGGATATCACCACGATTCTGGCGAATGAGAAGGTCAATGTACTGGGCGTCGCCAGCCGCAGCGACACCAAGCAGCAGTTGGCAACGATTGATATGGATATCGAGATCTACAACCTGCAGGTGCTGAGCCGCATTCTGGCGAAGCTCAACCAACTGCCGGATGTGATTGACGCGCGGCGCCAGCAGGGGGCGTGACACTTCCCTACGTTTCCTTCATCGGCTGCCTTTTAGGCTCAAATGATGTAGGGAATCACTGGGGCTGGCTGTTACCCGGCGTAAGAAATTATGCTGAGGAGATAGCAGGCTTAGGATGAGCGGCATGGATGCCGCGAAAGCTTGCGCCACGTCGGGAACGTGTCGCAAGCGGTCCGTTAAGCCAGATACCGACGAGGGTATCGCGCAGCGACATAATTTAGCCGGAAGCCAGGGTTCACAGGGCGACGGCGATTGAGCCGCCCTGTGTCGGGCGCGTGCTACGAGGTAGCATGAAAATGGCGGTATTGTGGCGCACGAAACCCTTCCCACATCGGCATAAATATGTGGTTGAGAGACAGGTCACAGCGGAGGTGTGGGGAACAGACTTTGGCGCACCTTATTTTTTGTTTGTTTTATAATCGAGAACTCAATGAACGTATCCTCCATCGAGCGCCTGCTCGCCATCATGAAAACCCTGCGCGATCCTGAAAACGGCTGCCCGTGGGACAAGAAACAGACGTTTGACACTATCGCGCCCTATACGCTGGAAGAAACGTATGAAGTGCTTGATGCCATCAGCCGTCAGGATTTTGATGACTTGCGCGGTGAGTTAGGGGATTTGCTGTTTCAGGTGGTGTTTTACGCGCAAATGGCGCAGGAAAAGGGCCTGTTCGATTTCTCCGACGTGTGTAACGCCATCAGCGACAAACTGGAACGCCGCCACCCGCATATTTTCGGCGACCTGACGCTGACGGACAGCGATGCCGTGCTGGCAAACTGGGAGCAGACCAAGGCGCAGGAGCGCGCGGAGAAAGATCGTCATTCGCCGTTGGATGACATTCCTGATGCGCTGCCTGCCCTGATGAAAGCGCAAAAAATTCAGCAGCGTTGTTCGTCTGTGGGCTTCGATTGGGACAGCCTGGGCCCGGTGCTCGATAAAGTGTATGAAGAGATCGATGAGGTAATGTTTGAGGCGCGGCAAGCCGTTGTCGATGAAGAAAAATTAGGTGAAGAGATTGGTGATTTATTGTTCGCCACAGTCAATCTCTCTCGTCACCTGGGGCACAAGGCTGAGAATGCGTTACAGGCGGCAAATCGCAAGTTCACTCGTCGTTTTCGTGAGGTAGAACAAATCGTTACGGCATCTGGAAAAACGCTGGAACAGGCGACGCTGGATGAAATGGAAGCGGCATGGCAGCAGGTGAAAAAACAGGAAATAGGCCATTAATCCATTTTTAATCACAAACCGTATTTTTATCGATTTTAATGCGTTTATTGTATTGTTATTAAAGGTAATTATTGATTTCAGTAAGGGCGGTTTTATCTCGCCTTAGAGTGTGTTGGAATCGCCACATTGTGTAAAACGAACATTTGTGGCGTTCATCAGGTTCAGGTATACTACTTTCCCGTCTTGGTACCTCCATCGTCTTTAAACCTAAACTCTCAGGTTCAGCATGACAACTAATTATATTTTTGTGACCGGCGGGGTCGTTTCCTCTCTGGGTAAAGGCATTGCCGCAGCCTCTCTGGCGGCTATTCTTGAAGCCCGTGGCCTCAACGTTACCATCATGAAACTGGACCCGTACATCAACGTGGATCCGGGCACGATGAGCCCGACGCAGCACGGTGAAGTGTTTGTCACCGAAGACGGCGCCGAAACCGATCTGGACTTGGGTCACTACGAGCGTTTCATCCGCACTAAAATGTCGCGCCGCAACAACTTCACCACTGGCCGTATCTACTCTGATGTCCTGCGCAAAGAGCGTCGTGGTGACTATCTGGGCGCGACTATTCAGGTGATTCCACACATCACCAACGCGATTAAAGAGCGCATCATTGAAGGTGGCGAAGGCCACGATGTGGTTCTGGTCGAAATCGGCGGTACCGTCGGTGATATCGAATCTTTGCCGTTCCTTGAAGCGATTCGGCAGATGGCGGTGCAAGTGGGCCGCGAACACACGCTGTTTATGCACCTGACGCTGGTGCCGTATCTGGCGGCGGCGGGCGAAGTGAAAACCAAGCCGACGCAGCACTCCGTTAAAGAACTGCTTTCCATCGGTATTCAGCCCGACGTGCTGATTTGCCGTTCCGACCGCACGGTGCCGGCCAACGAGCGTGCAAAAATTGCTTTATTCTGTAATGTGCCGGAAAAAGCAGTAATCTCCCTTAAAGACATTGATTCGATTTATAAAATCCCGTCGCTATTGAAATCACAGGGGCTGGACGATTATATTTGTAAACGATTCAGCTTGAACTGTCCCGAAGCAAACCTGTCAGAATGGGAACAGGTTGTGTACGAAGAAGCCAATCCGGGCGGCGAAGTGACTATCGGTATGGTCGGCAAATATGTTGCGTTGCCAGATGCCTACAAATCCGTGATTGAAGCCCTGAAACACGGCGGGTTGAAGAACCGCCTGACGGTAAATATCAAGCTGATCGACTCACAGGATGTTGAAACCCGTGGTGTCGAAGTATTGAAAGATTTAGATGCTATCCTGATTCCAGGCGGTTTTGGCTATCGTGGCGTCGAAGGGAAAATCATGTCGGCGCGCTACGCCCGTGAGAACAATATCCCTTATCTGGGCATTTGCCTGGGGATGCAGGTCGCATTAATGGAATTTGCCCGTAACGTTGCCGGAATGGAAGGCGCAAACTCAACGGAGTTTATGCCAGACTGTAAGTATCCGGTGGTTGCGCTGATCACCGAATGGCGTGATGAGAACGGCAATGTTGAAGTCCGTGATGAAGCTAGCGATCTGGGCGGCACCATGCGCGTTGGCGGGCAGCAATGCCATCTGACCGAAGGCAGTCTGGTGCGTCAGATGTACGGTGAGCAGACGATTATCGAACGTCACCGTCATCGTTATGAAGTTAACAACATGCTGTTGAAACAGATTGAAGCGGCGGGATTACGGGTTGCTGGTCTTTCCGCCGACCGCAAACTGGTGGAGATTGTCGAGTTACCCGATCATCCCTGGTTCGTTGCCTGTCAATTCCACCCAGAATTCACGTCAACGCCGCGAGATGGACATCCCCTGTTTGCCGGCTTTGTGAAAGCCGCTGGCGCGTACCAGAAGCGTCAGGTGAAGTAAGAGTTATATCAGCAACGCGCGATCGCTATCGCGCGTTGTTCGTCTAGGGTTTTAGTTCTATCTAAAGTTTTAGTTTAACTTGTACTGAGGAAAATCTAATGTCCAAAATTGTTAAAGTCATCGGCCGTGAAATCATTGACTCACGCGGAAACCCAACTGTTGAAGCGGAAGTTCATCTGGAAGGTGGTTTTGTAGGTCTGGCTGCTGCGCCATCAGGAGCTTCTACTGGCTCTCGCGAAGCGCTAGAACTGCGTGACGGTGACAAATCCCGTTTTCTGGGCAAAGGCGTAACGAAAGCCGTTGCTGCTGTTAACGGCCCGATTGCTCAGGCTGTTCTGGGTAAAGACGCGAAAGATCAGGCGAACATCGACAAGATCATGATCGACCTGGACGGTACTGACAACAAATCTCAGTTCGGTGCTAACGCTATTCTGGCTGTTTCTCTGGCTGCCGCTAAAGCAGCAGCAGCGTCAAAAGGCCTGCCGCTGTATGCTCACATCGCTGAACTGAACGGCACCCCAGGTAAATACTCTATGCCACTGCCAATGATGAACATCATCAACGGCGGCGAGCACGCGGATAACAACGTTGATATCCAAGAGTTCATGATTCAGCCTGTTGGCGCGAAAACCCTGAAAGAAGCCATCCGTATGGGTTCTGAAGTGTTCCACACCCTGGCTAAAGTTCTGAAATCCAAAGGCATGGGTACGGCTGTTGGTGACGAAGGTGGCTATGCGCCAAACCTGGGTTCCAACGCTGAAGCGCTGGCTGTTATCGCTGAAGCGGTAAAAGCAGCAGGCTACGAGCTGGGCAAAGACATCACGTTGGCGATGGACTGTGCTGCTTCTGAATTCTACAAAGACGGTAAATACGTTCTGGCTGGCGAAGGCAACAAAGCGTTCACCTCTGAAGAATTCACTCACTTCCTGGAAGATCTGACCAAACAGTACCCAATCGTCTCTATCGAAGACGGTCTGGACGAATCTGACTGGGCTGGCTTCGCTTACCAGACTAAAGTTCTGGGCGACAAAATCCAGCTGGTTGGTGACGATCTGTTCGTAACCAACACCAAGATCCTGAAAGAAGGTATCGAGAAAGGCATCGCTAACTCCATCCTGATCAAATTCAACCAGATCGGTTCTCTGACCGAAACGCTGGCTGCAATTAAAATGGCGAAAGATGCAGGCTACACGGCTGTTATCTCTCACCGTTCAGGCGAAACTGAAGATGCCACCATCGCTGACCTGGCAGTAGGTACAGCGGCTGGCCAGATCAAGACTGGTTCTATGAGCCGTTCTGACCGTGTTGCTAAATACAACCAGCTGATTCGTATCGAAGAAGCGCTGGGTGATGCTGCACCGTTCAATGGCCTGAAAGAAGTTAAAGGCCAGTAATTACGTTTCTGGTGTCGTCAGGCTGCGGATAAAACGGGCTGATATACGCCAACGTGATTAACTATAAAAATCCAGAAGCGTGAAAACGTTTCTGGATTTTTTTATGACGGACATTCTTGTCCGTCACCCTTCGGGCCGTTGCTTGCGCAACGTTGAAAGCGCTCTGATACCGCTAGTATCGATTAAGCCAGTTGCTTAAGAATCGCTTTAGCAACCACTTCCGAGCTTGCCGGGTTCTGGCCGGTGATCAGCTTGCCGTCTTCAACGAGGTACGGTGCCCAGTCTGGGCCTTTTTCGTATAGTCCGCCGAGTTTCTTGAACTCATCCTCAATCAGAAAAGGCACCACGTCCGTCAACTGAACCGCTTCTTCTTCACCGTTGGTGAAGCCCGTCACTTTGCGGCCTTTAATCAGCGCGTCGCCATTTTCTGCTTTCACATGAATCAGTACGCCCGGTGCGTGGCAGACAAACCCGGTCGGCTTGTTGGCGCGGACAAAGGCTTCGATGAGCGCGATAGAGACCGGCGATTCCGCCAAATCCCAGAGCGGGCCGTGACCGCCAGGATAGAAGACCGCATCGAAATCCTGCTCGTTGACGGTATCGAGTTTTACCGTATTGGCCAGTTCCTGCTGTGCGGCAGGGTCTGCTTTAAAGCGATGCGTCAGCTCGGTTTGAAAATCGGCCAGATCGCTTTTCGGGTCGAGAGGCGGCTGGCCGCCAGCAGGGGAGGCGAGCACCAGCTCGGCTCCGGCGTCTTTAAAGGTGTAATAAGGGGCAGCAAATTCTTCCAGCCAGAAGCCGGTTTTATTACCGGTGTTGCCCAGTTCGTCGTGAGAAGTCAGTACCATTAAAATTTTCATCATTTTTCTCTCTATGGTTGCAGGATGATCGGGTGAATAGCTGCCGTTTACCCTTTGAGTACGGCGACAATCGCGTCTTGTTTCTCATGGTAAGGCGCACGCAGTGTCAGGTTAGACGCACCATCTTCACTCTGTATGACAATCGGTTTGGCATGGCTGAAACGGCGGAATCCGTGAACGCCGTGATATGCACCGATGCCGGATGCGCCAACGCCGCCGAACGGAAGTGTGTCGATAGACACGTGCGTCATCACATCGTTGATAACCAGCGCGCCGGATGTTGTTCTGGCTGCGAAACGCTGTTGCATAGCGTCATCGTTGCTGAACAGATACGCCGCCAGCGGGCGTGGGTGCGCATTGATGTAGTAAATTGGTTCCTCTACTGCCTGATAGGTTTTAATCGGCAGCAGCGGGCCAAAAATTTCTTCCTGCATGATCGTCATATCATCATGTACGCCGAACACCAGATGCGGGGCAATCTTGCGGCTTTTCGCATCGTAGGGCGCTTCGCCTTCCGGTGCCAGACTGACGACGGTCGCGCCTTGCTGTTCAGCCTCTTTCAGAATACGAATCAGGCGATCGTAATGCCTGTCAGCAATGATAGACGTGTAATCCGGGTTCGCCTGTAACGTCGGGAAACTTTTCTGCATAAAGGCTTCCGCGGCATCGCGGAAAGCCTGCTCCTGACCTTCAGGCAGCAAAACGTAATCCGGTGACAGGCAGATTTGCCCGGCGTTGAAGGTTTTCACCGTCAGCGTGCGTTCAACGGCTTCGGTGATGTTTGCGCTACGATCGATGACGACCGGTGATTTGCCACCCAGTTCCAGTGTAACCGGCACCAGATTCTCTGCTGCTGCGCGCATCACATGTTTCCCAACAGCGGTGCTACCGGTGAAGACCAGATGATCGAACGGCAGTTCGCTGAATGCCTGACCGATTTCCGCATCACCCAGCACCACAGCCAATTCCAGCGGATCAAAATAGTGGGCAATCAGTTCCGCCAGCAGTTCAGATGTGCGTGGCGTGAGTTCTGACGGTTTCAGAATCGCGGTATTACCAGCGGCAAAAATATCAGCCAGCGGGCCGAATGACAGATTTACCGGGAAATTCCACGGGCTGATCACCCCGATCACGCCCAGAGGCTGATGCTGAATCCACGCCTGCATGCCGGGAGCGGGTTCATCCACGGGTTCTGGCTGCATCCAGCGTTCAACGTTGTCGATGGCGTTCTGTAGCATCTTCAACGTAGTGCCGATGTCAGCGGCGAAGGAGTGATACAGGCTACGATGGCCGAAATCGTCACTCATGGCCTGTGCGAGCGCAGTGTGGTTTTCACGGATAAGATTGATGCTGCGTTGTAAGCGGTCTTTACGCAGTGCGGCATCGGCTGGGCCAGATGCAATGTGAGCACGCTTCATCGTATTCAGGATAGCTTGTAAATCCTTTTTGGATTGTTGTGTCGACATGTTTTGTCCCCTTTTTTGTCGTCGATTACCAGATAAAACAGAAAGTTAGCCGGGGTTTCCGGGTCACTCAAGATGGGATAAAGGATACGGCAGGGGTTGATCCGTCCGCCAACAAGATTATTATTCTAGGGGTATAAATAATTTTATATCTCAGTCTCTATAGGTACCGTATGTCACTCATTCGTCTACGCACATTTGTGGAAGTCTATCGGCAGCGCTCGATTAGCGGAGCGTCGCGCGCGCTCAATCTGACTCAGCCTGCGGTATCGCAGCACATTGCCGGGCTGGAGGTGGCGGTGGGGCGGCGTCTCTTTGAACGTCAGGCAAATGGCGTAACGCCAACGTCGGCGGCAGATGACTTAGCGGCGGATCTGGGGGACAAGCTCGATGAGGCCGAGGCGGCGCTGGCCTCCGCCCGCGCAAGATCGATGGACGTCGCAGGGACGCTGCATATCATTGGTCATGCGGACTTCATGGCCGAAGTGGTGTCGGAACAGCTACTGCCGCTGCTTGAGGCGGGCGTGCGGGTGCATATGCATACCGGTGACGGCGATTTGATTAAACAGATGTTGCTGGAAGGGCACTGTGATTTGGGCATAACGGCGCATCCGGTGACGGATAAGCGGCTTAAAAGCGATCTGTTAAAGAGTGCGACACTACAGGCGGTAGCGGCTCCCGCGATTGTCGAACGGCTCTTGCAGACGGGCGATCTGCCGCAGGCGCTAGCGCAGGAACCGATGCTGGCGTATGACCTTGAATTTCCTCTGATCGATCACTGGTTGAAGAAGAACCGCATGGAGGAGAAGGGACTGGTGCCCGCCGTGGTGAGTCAGGATCTGCGTGCGCTGCGTCGCGTGCTGACCAGTGGATTTGGCTGGACGGTGATGCCGGTGTATTTATGTCAGGATCTGCTGGATAAGGGGGAGCTTGCCATTATTCCGCCTCCTGTCGGTACAACGCAGCTGGATTACTACCTGGCCTGGGTGCCGGGCGCACTGCGCCAGCCGCGTTTAGCTCATGCGCGGCAAACCTTCCTGTGGCGATTACAGCACGCTGAGTAGCGCGAGTCCCTGCTAAAAAAACGCCATTTTTCAACGCATCACGAGGCAACGTCCGTTGGCGACGCTGCCTTTCTTTCTGCTGACTTCCTATCTTCTATCCTGTGATCGCCATAAACGAACTGCGGGTTTCGTTCAGTTAAAATGGCTTTTTATAAAATCTTTGACGCGGATCGCACCAATCTTCCCTGTGCTGCCAGCGCGGGACGCGTGGTGGCAAAAGCGCAAAGGTTTTCACGATCGCCGGGCGCTACCGTATCAGCGTGACACCTTCATAATTAAAAATGTTCGGGGAAGGATGGCGATGAAAACGCGTAAGATCGGTTTGGCTAACTATTTAGCCTACGGTTCAGGGGACTTTCTTGGCGCTGGTACAACAGCGCTGACGGCCGCTTGGTTACTCTATTTTTACACCACGTTCTGTGGCTTAACGCCGATTGAGGCAACGTTTATTTTTGCGATGGCGCGAGTGCTTGATGCCGTCGTCAGCCCGCTGATGGGCTTCCTGACCGATAACTTCGGTTCAACCTGGCTGGGCAAACGCTTTGGCCGCCGCAAGTTCTTTATTCTGCTCGGTATTCCCTTCGTGTTCAGCTACAGCTTCATGTGGGTCGGGGATATGAGCTATTGGTACTATCTGCTGACGTACCTGCTGTTCGATATCGTTTATACGATGGTGCTGGTGCCGTATGAAACGCTGGTGCCGGAAATGACCGACGATTTCAAACAGAAAACCAAATTCTCCGGTGCACGCATCGCGCTGGCGCAGCTGTCCGCGATTTTGGCTGCGTTCCTGCCGGGCATCCTGCTGGGCTACTTTGGTAAAGACAACGCCATTTCCTTCTTCTATTCGAGTCTGGTGTTCTCCGTTATCTGCGCGCTGGTGTTGACGCTGGTCTATTTCTTTACCTGGGAACGGCCACGCGATCAGATGTCGGAAGCGTCGCTGCGGGCGGAGAAAGAGCGCCAGTCTCTGACGTTAGGCCAAAGCCTGAAACGGCTGAACGTCGAGCTGGTTTCCACGCTGCGTATTCGCATCTTCCGTCAGCATCTTGGCATGTATCTGGGCGGGTATATCGCGCAGGACGTGTTTAACGCCGTGTTCACCTATTACGTGGTCTTTGTGCTGATGCAAAGCCCGACCATGGCGTCTAACCTGATGGGAACGATGGCGATTCTGCAATTCATTGCGGTGATCGGCATGATTCCGCTGTGTATCCGCTTTGGGCCAGCCCCGTCTTACCGATTGGTCGTGTGCCTGTTTGGCGTGAGTGCGCTTTCCTACGCCGTCCTGTGGTACAGCGGCCTGCATGACACCTTCTCTCTGCTGCTGTTGATTTCTGCGCTGGCGGGTATCGGGCGTGGCGGGATCAACTACGTGCCGTGGAATACCTACACTTACATCGCCGATGTGGATGAAGTGATTACCGCACAGCGTCGCGAAGGGATCTTCGCCGGGATTATGACGCTGACCCGCAAAGCCTCTCAGGCCGGGGCAGTGATGCTGGTGGGCGTGGTGTTACAGCTCTCCGGCTTTGTGTCCGGCCAGAGCGTACAGGCACCGAGCGTTAGTCACACTATTCTGATGATTTTGAGCTTCGGCACTGTGGGTGTGCTGGCGTTGGGCTTCCTGGTTTCTCTGCGCTTTAAACTCAACCTGCAAACGCACAGCGTGCTGCGGGAAGAGACGCTGAAAATGCGTGAAGCCGGGCGTCCTGTGCCGGAGAACATTACGCCGCAGGCGCGGGCAACGGTCGAAATGCTGGCTGGTATGCCGTATGAATCGCTGTGGGGCAATAACAACATCGGCTATCTGAATCGCCATAAAGGTGATAAGCCGGTCACGCACGCCACGCAGTCGTAACTGTATTGAACTGTTAACTGATAACTCAATTGGATGAATGACTATGACCGTATTCAGTGTAAAACATAGCCCGCTTTTACGTCAGCCAGAACGCTTCATCTCCCGCGAGGATCTGAAGGCGCTGATTTGCCATATCACCGACAATCTGGTGAATATTGAGGATAAAACCGGTGAGTTTTTGTTACGGCTGGACGATGGTCGGGTAATTGATACCAAAGGCTGGGCGGGTTGGGAATGGACGCACGGCATCGGGCTGTACGGGATTTACCAGTATTACCAGCAGACGGGTGACGAGCAGATGCGCGCCATCATCGACGACTGGTTTACCGAGCGTCTGGCGGAAGGTACGCCGACGAAGAACGTGAACACCGTGTGTCCGTTCCTGACGCTGGCTTATCGCTATGAAGAAACGGGCGATGCACGCTGGCTACCGTATCTGGAGCGCTGGGCGGAGTGGGTGATGTACGAAATGCCGCGCACGGATAAGCAGGGCTTGCAGCACATTGTTTATAACAACGAAAACCATCAGCAGTTGTGGGACGACACGCTGATGATGAGCGTGCTGCCGCTGGCGAAAATCGGCAAGCTGTTAAACCGGCCGGAGTTTGTGGAAGAGGCCACGTATCAGTTCCTGTTGCATGTGCAATATCTGATGGATCGCGAAAGCGGCCTATGGTTCCACGGTTGGACATTCGAAGGGCAGCACAACTACGCTAAAGCACGCTGGGCGCGTGGTAACAGCTGGCTGACGATCGTTATTCCTGAATTTATCGAACTGCTGGATCTGCCGGAGCATAACGCGACGCGTCGCTTCCTGTTGCAGGTGCTGGAAAGCCAGATTGAAGCCTTGGCGAAATATCAGGATGACAGCGGCCTGTGGCACACGCTGATCGACGATCCGAACTCGTACCTCGAAAGCTCGGCAACCGCCGGTTTTGCCTACGGTATTTTGAAAGCGGTGCGCAAGCGCTACGTCGACCCGAGCTACGCGGAGGTGGCGGAGAAAGCGATTCGCGGCGTGATTAATCACGTCAATAAGGACGGCGAACTGACGCAGGTATCGTTCGGCACGGCGATGGGCAACGATCTGGATTTCTACCGCAACATCGCCCTGACCTCCATGCCGTACGGCCAGGCAATGGCGATCCTGTGTCTGGCGGAATATTTGCGGGTCTATTTGTAACGGGTTAACGTGAGCGTTGCCTCTTAGTCATATCGGTTATGCTGGCTAAGGGGCAGTTTCGTGCGCCACACCGTCGCTCTTCATATCCGATACCGTATACGCGCCCGACGCAGGGCGCGTGTACATAGCGCAACATGAATTGCCGTAGTATGGCGCACGAAAGCTCCTCTTAATCTGCATACCAATGTGATTAATAGACAGGCTAAGCGGTGGGAACCTGCATAGGTTGCGTCTATTTCCCGCCAGCTAAATCGATAAAATTCCCTGTGACATAGGACGCCTCGTCCGATAACAGCCAGCCTATTGCCTGTGCGACTTCCATCGGGTGTCCGCCCCGTTTCATGGGGAGCGAATGCTTGATGCGATCCACTCTTGCCGGTTCGCCGCCGTCAGCGTGCATATCGGTATAGATAAAACCGGGACGCACGGCGTTCACTCGAATGCCCTGATCGGCGACCTCCAGCGATAAGCCAATCGTCAGCGTATCAAGCGCGCCTTTTGACGCCGCATAATCAATATATTCATGCGGTGAACCCAGCCGTGCAGCGGCGGATGACACGTTGACGATAGCCCCGCCTTTTCCGCCATGACGGAACGCCATACGCTTGACCGCTTCCCGGGCACAGAGGAAGCTGCCCACCGTGTTGGTGGCAAAAATATCGTTAAGCCGCACGGCATCAAGCTGTTCAATGGTGGCTTGAGGTTTCAGCATCGCGGCGTTATTCACCAGACCGGTGAGGCAGCCAAGTTCTTTATCCGTCCGCTTAAAAAGCTCGATAACCTGCTCTTCATCGGCGATATCGACCTGAACAGCGATGGCCGTCCCGCCACTTGCGCGAATCTCGTCGAGAACGCTATTCGCACTGTCCTGCTGGGTGCGGTAGCCGATGCAAATCTTGTGGCCTTTTCCTGCCAGATAGCACGCGGTTGCGCGGCCAATGCCGCGCGAACCGCCAGTAATTAACGTAATGAACGCCATTCTGATACCTAGTTCTTTAACCCTGCCACGCTGTAATTCGCCGGAAGCCAGCGGTAGCCGTTGGTGGTGCCGTTGCGTTCCAGACGCGTGCCCACATGGCCGATGCCGGGGAAGGGTAGGTGAGCGCCAGCAACCCAATAACCCTGACTGGCGGCGTCGGCCAGCGCTTTATTACGGGATTCCGTCGCCTGATCCATATTGGAGTCAAAGCTGATGGTGGTGGCCGGTAAGCTCATTTGCACCGCTTCCGCATGAATGATGTCTCCCCATGCCAGCAGTTTTTTGCCTTCGCTCTCGATCAGAAAAGACGTGTGCCCCGGCGTATGTCCTGGGCTTGGGATCGCAGTGACACCGGGCAGCAGTGTTGTCTGTTGAGCTGGGAACGTTTTCAGTTTGTTCTCTTTGCGAATGACATCAAAGGTACTTTGCACGCGTTGGAACGCGGACTTTCTGTTCTCTGGTGCGTTCTTCAGATTATCCGGACTGAGCCAGAAGTCGGTTTCTGGCTGGCTGACATACACGGTGGCATTCGGGTAGTTCAGCTTATTGTCCTGCACCAGACCGCCAAAATGGTCGCCGTGCAGGTGGGTCATCAATACGGTATCGACCTGTTCAGGTTTGTAGCCCGCCGCAATCAGGTTCGGCAGCACTTTTCCGACCGTAGGGTTGCTCTGCTTGCCGTTACCCGTGTCGATGAGAATCAGGTGTTTACCGGTATTGATCAAGTAGGCGTTGATAGAGGTTTCTACCTGCGGCGTCAGCGCTTTTTCTGCCAGCAGTTCGGTGATTTTTTCCGGCGGCGTGCGTTGTAACAGTTTATCCATCGGCATGGTATTGGTGCCGTCAGACAGCGCGGTAATTTCGAACTGGCCCAGCATCATGCGGTAATAGCCCGGCTGCGTTTTAATCTGCGCGATATCCTGTGCCTGAGTAAATGCAGGCACAAAGGCACACGAGACGAGTAATAGGGCTAGAGGTTTCAATAACTTCATTTATTCTTTTCCTTGTTAATAATGAAACATATGAAAGCAGGTGAAGTCGTAACAACAGATTGATTATGACGCACGGGCCAAATTACTCAACTGTCCCTGATGTAGTGTGTTCCAGCCGGATTTGCTAGCGCATTGCTGACGTCCTGCAACGCGAATGATTTAGGGTATACTGCATTTTTAAGTGAGAGAGACAGTGAAAACCATGCAGTACCCGATTAATGAAATATTCCAGACGTTACAGGGCGAAGGCTATTTTACCGGTGTGCCGGCGGTGTTTGTGCGCCTGCAAGGCTGCCCGGTCGGCTGTAGCTGGTGTGATACCAAACATACCTGGGACAAGCTGGCAGAGCGGGAAACCTCATTGGATCAGGTGCTGGTAAAAACGGAAGAAAGCGATGCCTGGGGTGCGGCGAGTGCAGACGACATTCTGGCGCTGATGGTGCAGCAAGGCTACACGGCGCGCCACATTGTGATCACCGGCGGTGAACCCTGCATCCACGATTTGGCACCGTTGACGCTACAGCTGGAAAAACAGGGCTTTAGTTGCCAGATCGAAACCAGCGGCACTCATGACGTGCGCTGTTCGCCAAAAACCTGGGTGACGGTATCGCCGAAAGTGAATATGCGCGGCGGTATGAAAGTGCTCGATCAGGCGCTACAACGGGCGGATGAAATAAAACATCCGGTGGCGCGTGAACGTGACATTGAGGTGCTGGATGCATTACTGGCGCGGCTTGATGATGATAAGCCGCGGATTGTGGCGCTACAGCCGATCAGCCAGAAAGACGATGCGACCAAGCTGTGTATCGAGACCTGCATCGCCCGCAACTGGCGGCTGTCTATGCAGACGCATAAATACCTGAATATCGCCTGATATTCATTTACTGATAATAGCGACCGATCGTAGCGGCGTGAGGGAGGGATGCTCACGCCAGACTACAGCACCAACACTTCTTTGTTACTCGCCTTTATAGACGCAGCCAGCGGTGCAGGTTTCTTTCACCATCACTGCGCTGAGCAGCGGTAATGTCGGCTTCAACTGATGCCAGATCCAGTGTGCCAGCACTTCGCTGGTCGGGTTTTCCAGACCGGGGATCTCATTCAGATAGTGATGATCCAATCGTTCCCACGTAGGTTTGAACGCGGCTTTCAGCTCGGAGAAATCCATCACCCAGCCAGTATACGGATCCACTTCACCGGTAATTTCCAGTCTCACCATGAAAGAGTGCCCATGCAGCCGTCCGCATTTGTGGCCGTCTGGTACGTGGGGCAGATGATGCGCGGCTTCAAACTGAAAATCTTTAAATAGTGTAGTGACCATAGCGATGTTCCCGGTTTCGTTCTGAAAAAGGGGCTCTCAGAACATAGTATGCAAAAAACCGTCGCATACTACCCGAAAGTGTCGCTTGAATCACTTATTCTTCCTGCTGCACGATCGCGGCGTGATGCCAGCCGGAAGGCAGCGGATCGGGACGGTGGATCGTCATGTGGCTGGTGGTCAGGTTCAGGACGCCACGGGCAAAGATCGCGGGCATGCCGCCTGGATAATAGTCGACACCGAAGGCGCGACCTGTCGCCGGATCGACCCGATACGCATTGTCCAGCCCCATACCCGTCGGGCGTTCTGGATTGCAGGGCGGACGCACATCGTACATGCCCTGTTCCGGTGAGTCGCTCTGCCGCTGTTCGAGATGCACGGCATGGAAATGGATATCCCGAATGTAGCCTGCGGGCGTACTGTGCAGGTTAATCGCTCCCTCGCTGACACCGGCGATCTGAGAAAACTGTACCGCTTCGATCCGGCCCGGTTCGATGGCGGGATCGCGATAACGTACGGAGATAAAGATCGGATCGGCTTTGCCCCAGTGACACGGATGCGCGGCGACGCATTGGAACGTGATGTTGCTGAACTGTAGGCGTCGGAACGCGCCGCCATCGCGGGAGATCAGGCCGATCGCACGGTTGGTATCGTAAATGGCGCAGTTGCTGACGGAAATGTCTTCGATATCGGCAAACGTTTCGGTGCCGATCTTCAGGGCGCAGCTCTTGGATCGTAACAGGCAATTGCTGATGACGACCTGCTGCACCTTACGTTGCAGATGGGGCGGTTTATTAGTGGTTTTGATGCACAGCGCATCGTCGGCGGCGCTTAGCGAGCAGTTGCTGATTTGCACCTGCTGGCAGCTGTCGAGATCCAGTGCATCGGTATTTGCCATGCTTAGATCGTTATCAATCGTCAGCCGTTCGACGATGACGTGGCGACAGCTGACCAGATGCACAGTCCACATCGGGGCGTGTTCAATCGTAAAATCACACAGGCGGACGTGTTCGCAATCCTCAAAGACCACAATGCGCGGGCGATGTTGTGCAGGCAGGCGATAGCCTTGATCGTCGGGCTCCGCAGAGAAATAGGCGTCGGCATTTCCCATGATCTTACCCTGACCACAGATCGTGATATTGCGCTGTTGGTAGGCATAAAGAAACGCACGGTGTGACAGCTCGGCCATGCTGATCGTGGTGGCCTGCGCAAACTGTTCATAGTCACCGCTGACGATGAGCTCAGCCCCCGCCTCCAATTGCAGACAAAAATTGGAAGGCAGCAGTAATCCCCCTAATAGATAGCGCCCCGGTTCCACCGTCAGGGTGCCGCCACCCTGTGCCGCAATCCGATCGATAGCCTGCTGAAAGATGGCAGTATCCGGCGTGATACCGTCGGCAGCGGGGGAGTATGACTGAATAGAGTGCTTCATCGCGTTATCCTATCTGATCGAGCCTGCTCCGATTGCAGCACGTTTGCTGGCTTTTGGCTGTGGCTGTCGTGATGAAATCTGCGGAGGTTGGAGCGGGCTTCACAGCGCACGGCGCGCGGCGTAAGAGAATGTGAAAAGCATAACGAAGAGGGCGAGGCGGCGCGCTATGCCGTGTATGTTTCATCACACTTTTACGCCGCTTTTTCTCTTCTGCCGCGTGCATGGAGCGGTTTTGTTGTTTTTGTGTTTCTTATTTGTGAATTAAATCTCTTTTTGGTGTGGTGCGTCGGTTAATGATGTGAGGCACCTCCCTGCCGTGTTACCTAGGGCTTACACCGCGTGGTTGAAACGCTCACTAACACGGTGCCGTCATCCGCATTTCTTCCGTCAGCCCCGCAAATCACACGTTTTCCCGCCGTGATGACTAGCGCGATAAAAAGGGTTCTGCCTATCTTGTCAGAGTCGAGAAATGGTTTGATTCACGGCTATGTACCTGACCTGCTTTCTCATCTATATCGTCACACCAGTACGCCAGACACACGCACAAACACAATAATAATGTCGTTGGGGGAAAAATGAGATTACCTGGACTGATTGTCATCGCCTTCTCTGCGCTCTGTTCGTTCGCGCAGGCTGCTGAACCTGTAGAGTTACGCCTCTCCTGGTGGGGAGGAAACAGCCGCCATCAGGCAACCTTGACCGCGCTGGAAGCGTTTCAGAAAAAGTATCCGCACATCAGCGTGAAACCAGAGTACACCGGTTGGGACGGGCACTTATCCCGTCTGACGACGCAGATTGCCAGCGGCGAAGAACCGGATGTGCTACAGGTTAACTGGAACTGGCTGCCGATTTTTTCCAAGACTGGCACCGGCTTTTATGACCTGAATAAGCTGACCGATACGCTGAAATTACAGGATTTCCCCGAAGATGCGCTGAAGCCAGCGACGATTGACGGCAAAGTGAACGCGATTTCCACTTCGCTGAATGCGCTGGTGATGTATTACAACACGGAAACCTGGAAGAAGGCCGAACTGCCGTATCCTACCACCTGGGATGAGTTGTTCCATGCGGGCAAGGTGTTTAAAGAGAAACTGGGCGATAACTATTTCCCCATTGCTTCACCTGCGCAGGACAGCGGTGAAGGCATGCTGGAGCTGATCAACTATTACATGACGCAGAAGTATCAGATCGGCATGATCGATGAAAAGAACAAACGCTTTAACTACAGCGAGGCGCAGTGGATCGAGGCGTTTCGCTTCTATAAGCGTTTGATCGACGAGCATGTGATGCCGTCTTCGAAGTATTACAACGCGTTCGGTAAAGTCGGGATGTATGAAACACGCCCCTGGATTAACGGAGAATATGGTGGGGCACATCTGTGGATTTCAGTTGTGAAGAAATACGCCGATCCGCTGGCGGCACCCAGTAAGCTCGAATTAGGGCCATACATCATGACGCCGGGATCGGATAACTCCGGGCAGTTCTTCAAACCGTCGATGCTGTTTGCTATCAGTAAAAATACCAAGCACCCGAAAGAAGCGGCGCTGTTGTTGAATTATCTGATGAACGATCCTGAAGGCGCGCTGCTAATGGGCACCGAGCGCGGCATTCCGCTCAGCCGTATCGCCAGACAAGCGCTGGAAGAAAAGCAGAAGCTGGATACCAACGATCTGTCGGTTGCCGGTCTCTCGATGGCGCTAGAAAAACCGATGCAAACGCCAGTGTCTTCGTATCTTGAAGATCCACAGCTGGCCAGCCTGATCCTGCAAACCATCGAACAGCTCGACTATGGCAAGAAGAGCGTGGAAGAATCGGCGAAAAACTTCAGCAATTCAGGCGATCGCATTCTGAAACGGGTGATTCGCTAGCAAGCGGCTGACTCAGATCGTTATTGATTACGTTCGTTATTGATTAAGGTAAGGATTGCCGGTGCGTTACGTGAGTTCAGCCAACTGCTGTTGCAGGCTATCGGCTAACGCGCGTGGACGCCCGGCATCAAACATCACATGTAGGCTCACTGGGTAATCCCGGTGTTGCAGGCAGAAATCCTCCATTTCATGCCCAATCCCGTACAGCGCCTGAATATTGGTTTTGGCGATTTCCCGCAGCGTCCAGTTGTTCTCCACCTGTTTGCAGTAGTGCAGCGTAAAGAAGGCTTTCTGCGCGTGAACAAAGGCGCGGCAATACAGCGTAAGCCCGCGCCATTCCTGCTGCCAGCGCTGTCTGAGCGCGTCCGGCATCGCGTGTTCGCGGGAGAATTGCAGTGCGGCCTGCTGGCACTGTTCCGCCAGCTGCCAGGCGGCATCTTTCTCTTTCGCAATGTGATAGAGATTCTGCGAAGCCAGCTCTGCATGCTGCGGATCGAACGTAATATCCTGACCGGAACCCGGCAGCCAGTGGTTGCGATTGAGTTGACCGTACAAGCTCCAGATCGCCTGACCAAAGCTGGTCGGCAGCAGACTGTGGCGATGAAAAACGTGGTGGCGTGCGTATAGCGACAGAGAAATGGCCTGGTGAGCCTGTTCCAGCAAGGCGAGCATCGCATGCAGCACGGCATCGTCCGGCTGCCATTGGTAGCGTGTCATGAGCCACTGTGCGAACAGCGTGCTTTCATTTGCCGCTGCGGTCTGGTTAGTCAGGAGTCGCGAACAGACAAACAACGTAAATTCGCTGAGTGTGCCGATCACGCTGTGATTATCCACCCCTTCCCAACTGATGCGGCACAGGGCGCTGACAATCGCGGGATTTTTCTCCCGACACCACAGCAGCCGCCCCTGCACCTCGGTGTAGCGCAGGAAGGGGAGATTGCCCCAGCCGACTTCTTCGCCAGCCAGATCCAGCTCAACCCAGACTTCACGCCCGCTGACGTCTAGCAGCGCGGGGTTATTGGGAAACTCCGGCCAGAAGCGTTCCGGCGTGACTTTAATGGCGACGGAGACCGATTCGGGCAGCGTGCGAATGGCGTTCAGGACATTACCGATATCCTGATGGCTGGCGGGAAATGCACGTAATACCAGATGGCGCTGGTGGTAGTGCATCACGCGGGCGACGGCGGAGAATAGACGGTGATAGATCTGCTCGCTGTCGGCATTGGTCGGCCAGAGCGTGGTAACGGGAGCGACACCGTTGATCGCATCGCCGGAAGGGGCAGAAAAGCGCAGCAGGCTATCGCTGTTGGAGATAGCCAGCAGCAGGCCGCTCAGCCTCGGGATCTGCTGCATCAGCAGTTCGACTTTGGCGGCAAGGTAGTCGCACCAAAAATCGGTGTCCATGCGGAGGCTATGTTTGTCGTCCAGTAATTCCGGGTGATGGAGCAGTAAATCTGTGGGAAAGGACAGCTCTTTGCATTGCAGATAGAGCGCTAGCCCCTGTTCACGGCAGTGCGCCGCGACCTGATTCAGGTAAACACAGCGGGAACGCTGCTGGCTGCTGATGCGATCGTCAAAACGCGCGTTATTGTAGGCTTCCGGCGTCACCAGCTTATCCAGTAAATCCGCCGCACCCAGCACCAGCGTATTGAAACCCTGTTCACGGGCGTAATCGACGACCGAGATGACCTGTTGCCAGTGCCAAATATCCTGCGTATTAAGTTCCAGCGCGCGTCGTTGCCACATCGTTTTTCTCCCGTTGCCACTGGCGTGAGTATCGCATTGATGTGCTATCGCAAAGGATAAATTCCTGCGGCGAACGCCAGAAATGTGAGCCTGTTCGCTAATCGCGATCGTCTAAGACGTTGTTGGCGTAGCACTTATTGTGGGAGTGAGGATCATGGATTGATTATGATGCGTTAACCCGCGAGAGGCAGAGCAGAAACATCGAGGATGCTAAATAGCTTTGCGCATTGATGCTTCACTTCTTATTGTGCGAGACCAGTGCTGGCGGGGTGCGTAGTCTTCAGCAAGTGTAGCGCTATTATGCAAAGCTATTTAGCTAAAAGCCTTCCAGCAGCCTTAATTGGCTGAATGTGAGTGGCCGATAGAAGATATATCCTTGAATCCCAATGGGGTGATATTTATTTAACCGGTTCAAATCGGTCGCTTTCTCAACGCCTTCACAGATAATGTTTACGCCAAGAGGAATGAGTTTGTTCAATAAGACTTTTAGTTTTTGTGATTTTGTCTCTTCTTTCCCGATGCCATCGATAATAGAGCGATCGATTTTTATGGTATCGAAGTCAAACAAGCTCAGGCTGTCTATTTGTAGATTTCCTGCGCCGAAGTCATCTAATGAAATCATAAAGCCATATTTCTTGGCCTGATTTAAAAAGGGTATCCCGTCTATTAGCTGCTGCCGAGTCGTTTTTTCACTGATCTCTATTTCTATATTCTGTGGGTTAACCTCATGCATGAGGCATTTTTGGTATAACTTTTCCAGATAGGCGGAATTATTAAAAAGTAAATGCGACAGGTTGAATGATATTGTCATGCTACTTTTGTTTTTTATTACCTGACAGACCACATCAAACATAAAGTCTGTCACTTTATCGATGGCTTTACACTCCTCAATTTTATCTATGGTCTGCTGAGTCGATGCTAAAACGCCTTCTGAGTTATAAAACCTGGCGAGGGCTTCATAGCGGAATATTTTATTTTGAGGGAGATGGATAATAGGCTGAAACTCTGCTGTCAGCCTAAGAATTCTTCCATCGATATTCAATGTTGTTGTATTCATTTTACTGATTACTCACCCTCTCCATAGAAATAGGAATTCCACAGCTTTGCTCGTCTGGATTCTACACAGCAATTTGGGATAGTTGGAAATTGTTTTAAATGATCAATTATCTACGTTTAATAGTTTTTAACTATCAACTAAAAAATAATGATCGTTTAAATCTATATTGTCTATGGGTGTTAATTCTGCTTGTTATTATTTAATTGGTTTTTAGTTCCACTATTTTTTGTTTGATTGGTTTTTTGTTTGTTTTTGTTTGTATTTTAATCAAATTGGCGAGCGAGAGCGAACGTTGTGACTTCATAACATCCTTGTTAGGATGATCAACGATATGAAGATCGTCATGTCGTCATGGTATTAGGGTGAAGAAAATCGCATAAATTAAATCTGAGAGAGGTTTCACTCAGTAAGAATAGTGTTTTTCTCGCGTTTTTAATGTTGTTTAAAGATTTTAATCTTGTGTAAAAATTCGTTTCTATTAAAAGAGAAATCCTTTTTGGATTTTGGGGTATATCACCGTCGCGTTAATAGGTAGATCTTATCGTGGAACACTTTTCTCCTCCTCCCGCTAAAGTGATTAGCGCATTACTGCAACATACCTATGTGATGTCTATCTATGCGAAGGACATGCTATATGCATTGAAAGCAGACGTTGCGGAATTGAATCCGGATAAAAACCGTATCGTGTTGGATGTGGAATACTCAGGCTCGGATATCGACAGATATCTTGCCGATGGTGGTTTGAATTTTGATCTGGAGGCGCTCAAAGGCACGGATAACATCGAACGAGAAACCTACAGTCTTTGTAATATTCCGACCCAATTATTCAAGACGGACAGTATGTTTTATCGTCTGGAATGTCGTTTGCCAGAATCTGTTTTTGTCACTGAAAACAGGGGGGCGATTCGTATTCCCTTTATTCTTGGCATGCAGGCTCGTGTTCGCATTGAAGTTTATCTACACACGCTTAACGTACCCGGAACCCTGCGTAATTTATCGACCGGTGGATGTCTGGTCGAAATCGATCTGGTTGAGAGTATTGCGATTGAAGTGGGCCAGGATATCCCCGGTATTACGCTGGAATTCCCTAACGGAGAAAGCTTTTATGCCGAGGGGAAAATTCGCCATATACGCCCCTTTGGCAATAATGGCTATGCGGCCGTCGGTATCCAATTTATCCATTTGTCTTCATCCCAGTCCGAAGCCCTGCTTCATTACACGAATGAGTCGGAAAGAGAGGCTGCATACCGAACCGGTATGACTGGCAGCATGGTGTATTCGTCTCCGTTGTTCATTCCGGGTACTAAGGAGAAAAATCTGTTGCTGCGAGAAAGTCAGGAGCGAGAGAAGCGTACCCGCCAGACCCCGATGGAACGCGGCGTCATGGAGATTGCCCATCGGCTTCAGATTGGGCTGATGTACATCAAAACGCGCAATCAGCTGCCCGTTGAGATCTTTTATGACTGTGTTGATACCTTGCTGTATATGGTCAAAAAAGATCGAAAGGCTTTTCTGTATGCGCTGTCGTTCCTGCGTGATGAGGCGGACTGGGTCAGGCATGCGGTGCAGGTAGCGGGGAAATTGGCCGACATGCTGTTAATTGCCGATCCACACGATCCCCATCTGCGTGAGGCGGTGCTAGGCGCGTTACTCCACACGATGGGCAAACCGCTGTTGGTCAACGCCCGTCTTCCGTCGCTCAAGGTCAATATGAATCCGGCGCAGAAAGCGATCCTTAGCGGTCATGTGGCGGTACTGGGCGCGAAGTTACATGAGCTAGGCTGGTCGATAAGCCCTACCTGTCGCGATGTGATTGAGAATGCCAACGAGCGTGTGGACGGCAGCGGGTATCCGCAAGGCAGGCGTGCCGAACCATTGTCGCCGTTAGTCCGGCTGGTCTCTGTGATTAAGGCGATTAATAAGCTCAGGCATGCGCGTAATGGTGTTTCTCCCCGCACGCCATTGGCCGCCTATCGCAAAATCTATGAGGCTAACGCGGCCTATGATAAGGCTGTGCTGGTCAAATACGTGCAGATTTATGGCCTCTACCCCATCGGCAGTCTGGCGAAATATTCGGGAGGTTTCCTCGGGTGGGTGATGGATATTGATAAAAAGGGTAAGCCTATCGTGGTGCATCTCACCAAGAACCTTCGTTTTCCTGATACCAATATCAGCAGTGTCGTTTCTAATGGCGACTTGCAGCAGGTCGGTAAGCTCGAAAACATCGTTCATCCTGACGATTTCGGCATGAAGGTCCTGAAAATTTAGCGAGTACCGCCTGCACAGAGGGCTGCGTGGCAGCCCTTTTTCTTTATGACATCCTACCTGTATTTCTCTCGCGACAGGCTTGAAGCGTAGGTGCTATCAGGCATAACACTTTAAGCAATAAGGACTATCAGAAAAACCATTTAGTCATTTTGGTTATTTAATATTTCCATCATTTCTTTAATTGTTAAGATGCAGATCGTTACCCTTATCCTCCATTCATCTTTTTATTGCCTATTTTTGTATTAGCGTCGTTGGCTAACAGCACAGGCACAAGGAAACAGAAATCACAATGACTACTCCGGTTTCCCCCACTTCATTGCTTCCGCTGAGTGCGGAGCAATTAACGCGTTTACAGGCGGCAACCGGTGATTTCTCATCGACGCAGCTGGCCTGGCTATCCGGCTATTTCTGGGGGCTGGTACAGCAGCCTGGGAACGTGCAGCCGGGGACGATCGCCGCCACGGCAACGACGGCATCCGCAGTCACGGTGCCAGTACAAACGATTACGCTGATTTCCGCCTCACAGACCGGCAATGCACGTCGGGTGGCGGAACAGCTACGTGACGATCTGTTGGCAGCCAAGCTGTCCGTCAATCTGGTCAATGCGGGTGATTACAAATTCAAGCAAATCGGGCAGGAAAAACTGCTGCTGATCGTGGCCTCGACGCAGGGGGAAGGGGAGCCGCCGGAAGAAGCCGTCGCGCTGCACAAGTTCCTGCTGTCCAAAAAAGCCCCGGAGATGAAAGACACCGCGTTTGCCGTGTTTGGTCTGGGCGATACTTCCTATGAATTCTTCAGTAAGGCGGGTAAAGATTTCGATAGCCGTCTGGCTGAGCTAGGCGCTGAACGTCTGCTGGATCGCGTAGATGCCGATGTGGATTATCAGGGGCTTGCCGAACAATGGCGACGTCAGCTGGTTGATATTTTGCAGGCGCGAGTGCCGGTTCAGGGCGAAGCCGTCGCGCAAATTGCCGCTCAGGGCGCACTGGATGAAATTACCAGCAGCCCGTACAGCAAATCCTCACCGCTGCATGCCACGTTTGCCGTTAATCAGAAAGTGACCGGGCGTAACTCCGAAAAGGATGTTCGCCATATCGAGATCGACTTGGGCGATTCCGGTTTGCGTTACCAGCCGGGAGATGCGCTGGGCGTGTGGTTCGATAACGATCCTGCGCTGGTGCAGGAATTGCTGGAACTGCTGTGGCTGAAAGGCGATGAGTCCGTCAGCGTTGACGGTAAGACGCTGCCACTATCGCAGGCGCTGAAAAGCCACTTTGAGCTGACGCAGAACACCGCGCCGATTGTCGAGAAATATGCGGCACTGTCGCGTAATGAAACGCTGCTGTCACTGTTGGCCGATAAACCTGCGCTTCAGCAGTTCGCGCAGCGCACACCGCTGGTTGATATGGTGCGACAAGCGCCGACGGAACTGACGGCGGAGCAACTGCTGGGTCTGCTGCGTCCGCTGACGCCGCGTCTTTACTCTATTGCCTCCTCGCAGGCGGAAGTCGAAAGCGAAGTGCACATCACCGTTGGCGTGGTGCGCTACGAATACGAAGGCCGCGAGCGCGCCGGTGGCGCTTCCAGCTATCTGGCCGACAGGCTGAGTGAAGACGATGAAATCCGCGTCTTCATCGAACATAACGATAACTTCCGTCTGCCTGCGAATGCCGATGCGCCGGTCATCATGATCGGGCCGGGCACCGGAATCGCGCCGTTCCGCGCCTTTATGCAGCAGCGCGATGCCGATGGGGCTGAAGGGAAAAACTGGCTGTTCTTCGGCAACCCACACTTTACGGAAGATTTTCTGTATCAGGTTGAATGGCAGCGTTACGTTAAAGATGGCCTGCTAACCAACATCGACCTGGCCTGGTCGCGCGATCAGGCGCATAAAGTTTACGTGCAGGACAAACTGCGGGAAAAAGGCGCGGAAGTCTGGCGCTGGATTCAGGATGGCGCGCACCTGTACGTGTGCGGTGATGCCAACCGTATGGCGAAAGACGTCGAGCGGGCACTGCTGGATGTGATAGTTGAGCATGGCGGCATGGACAGTGAACAGGCCGATGAGTTTTTAAGCGATCTGCGCCTTGAGCGCCGTTATCAGCGAGATGTGTACTAATGAGTGAAAAATACGTTTTCAGTGAAAAACACCCCGGCCCCTTGGTGGTAGAAGGGAAACTCGCTGATGCTGAGCGCATGAAGACAGAAAGTAACTTTCTGCGCGGCACGATTGCTGAAGACCTGAACGATGGTCTGACCGGCGGCTTCAGGGGCGATAACTTTCTGCTGATCCGTTTCCACGGTATGTATCAGCAGGATGACCGCGATATTCGCGCCGAACGTGCCGAGCAGAAGCTGGAGCCGCGTCATGCGATGCTGCTGCGCTGCCGTCTTCCCGGTGGCGTGATGACGCCAGAGCAGTGGCTGCGGATCGACAAATTTGCGACTGAAAATACGATCTACGGCAGCATTCGCATCACGAACCGCCAGACATTCCAGTATCACGGTATTCTCAAATCGAACGTGAAACCGGTACACCAGATGCTGAATAGCATCGGGCTGGACGCGCTGGCGACGGCGAATGATATGAACCGTAACGTGCTGTGTACGTCTAACCCGATAGAATCCGAACTGCATCAGCAGGCCTATGAGTGGGCGAAAAAGATTTCTGAGCATCTGCTGCCGCGTACGCGCGCCTATGCTGAGATCTGGATGGATCAGGAGAAAGTCGCCACGACGGATGAAGAGCCGATTTTAGGTTCAACGTATCTGCCGCGTAAGTTCAAAACCACAGTGGTGATCCCGCCGCAGAATGATATCGATCTGCATGCGAACGATCTCAACTTCGTTGCGATTGCCGATAACGGCCGTCTGGTGGGCTTCAACGTGCTGGTGGGCGGCGGGCTCTCTATCGCACACGGCGACAAAGAAACTTACCCGCGTACCGCCAGTGAGCTGGGCTACATTTCCATTGAGCATACGCTGGCCATTGCGGAAGCGGTGGTGACCACGCAGCGCGATTGGGGTAACCGTACTAACCGTAAAAACGCGAAAACCAAATACACGCTGGAACGCGTAGGCGTAGACAACTTTAAGCAGGAAGTGGAAGCGCGTGCCGGTGTGAAATTTGAAGCGGTGCGCCCGTATGAATTCACCGGACGTGGCGATCGCATCGGTTGGGTAAAAGGCATCGACAATAAATGGCATCTGACGCTGTTTATCGAAAACGGTCGTGTTCTGGATTATCCGGGTCGTCCGCTGAAAACCGGTCTGGCGGAAATTGCCAAAATCCACAAAGGGGATTTCCGCTTAACGGCGAACCAGAATTTGATCATAGCGGGCGTCCCTGCGCGTAGTAAAGCGAAGATTGAGGCACTGGCGCGTGAGCACGGCCTGATTGATGACGGGGTCAGCGAGCAGCGCAAGAATTCGATGGCCTGTGTGTCGTTCCCGACCTGTCCGCTGGCGATGGCGGAAGCTGAGCGTTTCCTGCCGGAGTTCGTCACGAAAGTAGAAGGCATCATGCAGCGGCACGGCGTGGGCGATGAACACATCGTTCTGCGCGTGACGGGTTGCCCGAACGGCTGCGGTCGCGCGATGCTGGCGGAAATCGGTCTGGTAGGCAAAGCGGTGGGGCGTTATAACCTGCATCTGGGCGGGAATCGCGAGGGAACACGCATTCCGCGTATGTATCGTGAGAACATTAATGAAACCGAGATCCTTGCAGAAATGGATCGGCTTATCGGGCTGTGGGCGCAAGATCGCCAGCGGAATGAAGGCTTCGGGGATTTTGTGATTCGCACCAACATCATCAAAGCGGTGCTGGATCCTGCCCGCGATTTTTATGACTGACAGGAGAGCCTGATGGCCGAATTTAACCTTGAGGCGCTCAACGCGTTGCCGAAAGCGGAACAGGCGGCCGCGCTGGCTGTCGTAAATGGTCAGCTTGAACAGCTATCGGCGCAGGAAAGAGTGAGCTGGGCGCTGGAGAATTTGCCGGGCGACTATGTGTTGTCGTCCAGCTTCGGCATTCAGGCGGCGGTATCGCTGCATCTGGTGACGCAACAGCGGCCGGATATTCCGGTTATTCTCACGGATACGGGCTACCTGTTTCCTGAAACCTATCAGTTTATTGATGCACTGACGGAACAGCTGAAGCTGAATCTGCAAGTGTATCGCGCTGCTGAATCCCCGGCCTGGCAAGAGGCGCGCTACGGCAAGCTGTGGGAGCAGGGTGTGGAAGGCATTGAGCGCTACAACCTGCTGAATAAAGTCGAGCCGATGAATCGGGCGCTGAGTGAGTTAAAGGCGAAAACATGGTTTGCTGGCCTGCGTCGTGAGCAGTCCGGCAGCCGAGGGGAATTACCGGTGCTGGCGATTCAGCGCGGCATCTTCAAATTCCTGCCGATTATCGACTGGGATAACCGAACGGTGTACCAGTACCTGAAAGAAAACGGCCTGGGTTACCATCCGCTGTGGGAGCAGGGCTATCTGTCAGTCGGCGATACGCACACCACCCGTAAATGGGAACCGGGTATGGCCGAAGAAGAAACGCGTTTCTTCGGCCTGAAGCGCGAATGCGGGTTGCACGAAGGGTAAACAGAAAACCGGGCACTGCCCGGTTTTTTATCGCCTGAATAACGGTTGTAAACGTGTTGTTATTCCATTACGGAACTTGTCATTCCAATTCGGCATTTCATAAGTGTTCTGTCCTCACCGTATAGTCGCATTATCTACTTTTTTGCTTAGTTAAGGCGATTGTGAACTATCTCCCTATATTTGCCGATCTTCGTCAGCGTCCGGTACTGGTTGTCGGCGGCGGCGAGGTTGCTACGCGCAAAATCGATCTACTGCAACGCGCGGGTGCGGAGGTAAAAATTGTCGCGCAGGCGCTGGCGGAACCGTTGGCGGCGCAGCATCAGGCCGGGCAGGTTGAATGGCTGGCGCAGGTTTTTACGCCTGATTTGCTATCCGGCGTATTTCTGGTGATTGCCGCTACGGATGACGCTGAGCTGAATGCCGCGGTATTTGAGGCGGCGAATCAGCGGCATTTGCTGGTGAACGTGGTGGACGATCAGCCGAAGTGCTCGTTTATTTTCCCCTCGATTGTCGATCGCTCTCCGCTGGTGGTGGCTATTTCCTCGGGTGGACAGGCGCCGGTGCTGGCGCGTCTGCTGCGTGAAAAGCTGGAATCATTACTGCCCGCCAGTTTGGGCACGATGGCAGATATCGCCGGAAGCTGGCGTGACAGAATTAAAACCCGACTGCATTCGATGCCGGCACGCCGTCGCTTTTGGGAGCGGCTGTTTGTCGGACGCTTTGCGTCGCTGGTGTCCGCGGGGCAACTGACGCAGGCCGAAGATGAATTGCAACAGCAGCTGGCGCATCAGCAAGAGGAACAGCAGCAGCCAGCGACGGCACGTGGCGAAGTCGCACTGGTTGGCGCAGGCCCCGGTGATGCCGGACTGCTGACGCTGCGTGGATTACAGGTGATGCAGCAGGCGGACGTGGTGCTGTATGACCATCTGGTCAGCCCCGACGTGCTGGATTTGGTGCGTCGCGACGCCGAACGCATCTGCGTTGGAAAACGCGCCAGCGCGCATTCGTTGCCGCAGGATGAGATTAATCAGCTACTGGTGAAGCTGGCGCAGGAAGGGAAGCGGGTAGTGCGCCTGAAAGGCGGCGATCCCTTTATTTTTGGCCGTGGCGGTGAAGAGCTGCAAGCGGTGGCGCAGGCCGGCATCACGTTTCAGGTGGTGCCCGGTGTGACGGCGGCGGCAGGCGTCACAGCGTATGCGGGGATCCCGTTAACGCACCGTGACTACGCGCAGAGCGTGCTTTTTATTACCGGCCACTGTCGCCCGGATGGCGATTCACTGGACTGGTCGACGCTGGCGCGTGGCCGTCAGACGCTGGCGATTTACATGGGAACGATGAAGGCCGCAGAGATTTCACAGCAGCTGATCGCGCATGGCCGTTCATCGCAGACGCCCGTTGCCGTGATCAGTCGCGGCACCCGACACGATCAGCAGGTGCAAATTGGCACGCTGCAACAGTTAGAACATTTGGCACGGCAAGCGCCGACACCGGCGCTGCTGGTGATTGGCGAGGTGGTGGATTTACACCATCAGATTGCCTGGTTTGGTCAGACAACGCCGACGGTGCCGCAAGACAGCCGCCCAGCGGTAGTAAACTTGGCTTAAGGAAAGGGTATGGACGAGAAACGACTCACGCATTTACGGCAGCTTGAAGCCGAAAGCATTCACATCATCCGCGAAGTAGCGGCCGAGTTCAGTAATCCGGTGATGATGTACTCCATCGGCAAAGACTCTTCGGTGATGCTGCATCTGGCGCGCAAGGCGTTCTATCCGGGATCGCTGCCTTTCCCGCTGCTGCACGTTGATACCGGCTGGAAATTTCGTGAAATGTACGAATTCCGCGACCGGACGGCGAAGGCCTACGGTTGTGAACTGTTGGTACACCGTAACCCGCAGGGTGAAGCGCTGGGGATTAACCCCTTTGTGCACGGCAGCGCCAAGCACACCGACATCATGAAAACCGAAGGGCTGAAGCAGGCACTGGATAAATACGGTTTTGATGCCGCGTTTGGCGGGGCGCGCCGCGATGAAGAGAAATCGCGTGCCAAAGAGCGTATTTACTCCTTCCGCGACCGTTTCCACCGCTGGGATCCGAAGAATCAGCGTCCGGAACTGTGGCATAACTACAACGGCCAGATTAACAAAGGCGAGAGCATCCGCGTTTTCCCGCTCTCCAACTGGACCGAGCTGGATATCTGGCAATACATCTATCTGGAAAACATCGATATTGTTCCGCTGTATCTGGCCGCGCCGCGTCCGGTGGTGGAACGCGATGGCATGCTGATGATGGTGGATGACGATCGCATCGATCTGCAACCTGGTGAAGTGATCGAACAGCGTATGGTGCGCTTCCGCACGCTGGGCTGCTGGCCGCTGACCGGCGCGGTGGCATCAGAGGCGCAAACGCTGCCGGAAATCATCGAAGAGATGCTGGTTTCCACCACCAGTGAGCGTCAGGGAAGGGTAATTGACCGCGATCAGGCCGGTTCAATGGAGCTGAAAAAGCGTCAAGGGTATTTCTGAGGAATCGTCGAATGAGCCAAACTTCGTTAAAAGACACAGCGGCAGACAATGCGGCTGAGAAAGATGCCGTCGTCATCAACAATGCGATTGCACAGCAGATCGCCGAGCAGGGCGGTGTGGAAGCGTATTTACACGCGCAGCAGGATAAAACGCTATTGCGTTTCCTGACCTGCGGTAGCGTCGACGATGGAAAAAGTACGCTGATTGGCCGTTTGCTGCACGATACGCGCCAAATTTATGAAGATCAGCTCAGTACGCTGCACAATGACAGCAAGCGTCTGGGCACGCAGGGCGAAAAACTGGATCTGGCGCTGCTGGTTGATGGGCTTCAGGCTGAACGTGAGCAGGGCATCACGATTGACGTGGCCTACCGCTATTTTTCCACGGAAAAACGCAAATTCATCATCGCTGATACGCCGGGACATGAGCAGTACACCCGCAACATGGCGACCGGCGCATCAACCTGCGAGCTGGCGATCCTGCTGATTGACGCGCGCAAAGGCGTATTGGATCAAACCCGTCGTCACAGCTTCATTGCGACCCTGCTGGGGATTCGCGATCTGGTGGTGGCGGTGAACAAAATGGACTTAGTGGATTATCAGCAAACGGTGTTTGAGCAGTTTAAGCAGGATTATCTGGATTTTGCTCAGCAACTGCCCGCCGACCTGAATATCACCTTTGTGCCGATTTCCGCGCTGGATGGCGACAATGTCGCAACGCCGAGTACGACGATGGGCTGGTATACCGGACCGACGCTGCTGGACGTGCTGGAAACGGTCAATGTGGCACAGCGCACGCTGGAGCAGCCGATGCGCTTCCCTGTGCAGTATGTGAATCGCCCGAATCTGGATTTCCGCGGCTACGCGGGCACGCTGGCCTCCGGCATCATCCGCGTTGGGCAACGGGTTAAAGTGCTGCCATCCGGCGTAGAATCCACCGTCAGCCGTATTGTGACCTTTGACGGGGATTTACCGCAGGCGCAGGCGGGTGAAGCGATTACGCTGGTGCTGGCGGATGAGGTGGATATCAGCCGTGGTGACCTGCTGATCGACAGCAGCGAATCGCTGAAAGCGGTGCAGCATGCGCTGGTGGATGTTGTCTGGATGGCGGAGCAGCCGCTGGTGCCGGGACAGAGTTACGACATCAAGATTGGCGGTAAGAAAACGCGCGCTCGGGTCGAAAATATTCAGTATCAGGTTGAGATCAATACGCTGACGCAGCGCGTCGCGGAGAATCTGCCGCTGAATGGTATCGGTTCGGTTGAGCTGATTTTTGATGAGCCGCTGGTGTTGGACAACTATCAGCACAATGCGGTGACGGGCGGGATGATCTTTATCGATCGCCTGAGCAACGTCACGGTCGGTGCGGGGCTGGTGCGGGAACCTATTGAGCAGGTGTATCAGGAGCCGGGCGCGCACAGCGCGTTTGAGTTGGAACTAAATGCGCTGGTACGTCGCCACTTCCCACACTGGGGTGCGCGCGATCTGCTGGGAGGCAAATAACGTGTCTTTACGCGATGAACCGACTGACGATAACGTCGTCTGGCATGCGCACGATGTCACCCGTGAGTCGCGCGAGAAATTGCATGGTCATCAGGGCGTCGTGATCTGGTTTACCGGGTTGTCTGGATCCGGTAAATCCACGCTGGCGGGGGCGCTGGAACAGGCGCTACATCAGCGTGGCGTCAGCACCTATCTGTTGGATGGCGACAACGTACGGCACGGGTTGTGCCGCGATTTAGGCTTCACCGACGACGATCGGCGCGAAAACATCCGCCGCGTGGGTGAAGTCGCCAAACTGATGGTAGATGCCGGTCTGGTGGTCCTGACCGCGTTTATCTCGCCGCACCGCGCCGAGCGTAAAATGGTGCAGGATTTACTGGGCGAAGGGCAGTTCATCGAAGTCTTCGTGGATACGCCGTTAGCGACCTGTGAAGCGCGCGATCCCAAGGGATTGTATAAAAAAGCCCGTGCGGGAGAGCTGCGTAATTTCACTGGGATCGACTCGGCGTATGAAGCGCCGGAAGCGCCGGATAGTCATCTGGATGGCGAACAATTAGTAACAAATTTGACAGGCCAATTGTTAGATCTGCTGAGCAAGAGAGCTATTATCAGGCTCTGATATCCCGCTTTTTTCACCGCGCTAGTGGGTGATGAGGGGACGAATGGGAAAGATTATGCAAAATGCCACGCAGTTAACGATTAGCAAGACTCGGCCAGCGCAACAAGAAGAAGATGACGGCGTTTCCTACCTGTTTATGGGGGCGGTAACGGGGTTCTCCTTTTATTGGTTGGCCTTTACTATCCCTTTTCTGGTATACGGCTCTAATACCACGTTTTTCTTCATGCTCTACACCTGGCCGTTTTTTCTGGCGCTGATGCCGTTTTCAGTGCTGGTTGGCGTCGGGTTTAGCTTTCTGCTGAGAGGCTATCTTTTTTATACGCTTTTTGCGACAGGGCTGACGGTGGTCTGCCTGTTTTGGCTGGTATTTTCTTTTCTGATGGGGTGGTAAAAGAAAAAGGCTGCCAGCGAGGAAGACGCTGACAGCCCATGGTCTCGCCGTATTTACAGTATCTTGCTCAGGAAAGCCTGCGTGCGCGGGTTACTCGGGTGAGTAAAGATCGCTTCTGGCGTTCCCTGTTCCTGAATAATCCCCTGATCGATAAAGATCACCCTATCGGCCACTTCTCTGGCAAAGGCCATTTCATGGGTCACGATGACCATCGTCATGCCTTCATTTGCCAGCGTTTTCATAACCGCTAACACTTCGCCAACCAGCTCCGGGTCCAGCGCGGATGTCGGTTCATCGAATAGCATGATCGCGGGTTCCATCGCTAATGCGCGGGCAATCGCGACACGCTGTTGCTGTCCACCGGACAGGCTATTCGGCCAGGCATCGATTTTATCCAGCAGGCCAACCTTGCTGAGCAACGCTTTAGCCCGTTCAACGGCTTGTGCTCGCGGCAATTTTTTCACATCCATCGGTGCCATAATGATGTTTTCCAGCACCGTCATGTGTGGAAACAGATTAAAGCGCTGGAACACCATCCCCACGCTTTCACGCACGCGATTGATATTGGTTTTCTGATCGTGAATGGCAAAACCGTTGACCGTGATCTCGCCTGCCGACAGCGTCTCCAGTGCGTTGATGCAGCGCAGAAAGGTACTTTTTCCCGAACCGGATGGGCCAATCAGGCAGAGCACTTCCTGAGGGGCGATGTCGCAGGAAATACCGCGCAGGACATGCGTATCACCAAACTGTTTTTGCAGGTTTTTAACGTGAATCACTTTTGCCAAACCTCGTTTCCATGTGCCGCACCAGCAGCGAAAGCAGGAAAGTAATAACCCAATAAACGATAGAAATCGTCAGGTAGGGTTCCCAGTACGTGGCGTAAGCCCCTGACACCGTACGAGCGGCATAGGCGAGATCCGCCAAGCCGATTGCCGAAGCCAGCGACGAATCTTTTACAATCGCTATGGCGTTGTTGCCCAGCGGCGGCAGCATGCGGCGAAAAGCCTGCGGCAGAATGACTTTCCGCATGGTGCGGCCATAACTCATGCCGAGAGAGCGTGACGCTTCCATCTGGCCGCGATCGATCGACTGAATACCGGCGCGGAATATCTCAGAGACATAGGCACCCGCATTCAGCGTAATCGCCACGACGCAAGAGAGGAACGCGCCGTAATCTGAGCGTAGCGTGCGGGCAAAATCGACCGACATAATATTGCTGGTCACCAGCAGCCCGTCACGCGGATTGATGAACAGCGGCACCAGCGCGAAGTGCACCACCATGATTTGTACAAACAGCGGCGTACCGCGGAAGGCGCTGATGTAGATGCGTACCGGCCATTGCACACCGTAGTGCAGGATATATTTCCACGGCCCGTGCGGTGCCTGTGCTAAGCGACCTAATCCGAGCGTTAATCCCCAGCAGGTGCCAAGAATGACACAGATAATGGTGCATTTGATGGTCATCCAGGTGCCTTCCATAAACAGCGGGGCATATTCCTGAATGATCTCCCAACGAAATCCCGTCAAGATCGTTTCCTTTTTTGAATAGGCTAACGTAATGATTATTCTAAATTAAACCGGACAGGTTAGCTGTCCGGTTGATGCGACGTCTCGTGTGAGGCGGTTGAGACCTGGAGAGGTGCGCGGTGTCTTGCTGGCGTTATTCTGCGGGTAAGGTCGGGACGTTGTTATCAAACCAGGTTTGATAGATCTTGGCGTAGGTGCCATCAGCAACGATTTTTTTCAGCCCGGAGTTAATCTTCGCGCGCAGTTGATCATTGCCTTTCGCGACGGCGATCCCGAAATACTGGCGTTCGAATTTAGCGTCGGAAACCAGATTGAACTGTTTTTCAGGGTGAGTCTTAATGTAAAACTTCACCACGCCCACGTCGCCAACCGCTGCGCCCACACCGTCTTCATACAGCTCTTGTAACATTAACGGGGTGTTATCAAAGCGCTTAATCGATGTACTGTTTTTACCTAATACATCGGAGACCACGATATCGGCGGTACTGGAGTTCACGACGCCGACTTTGTGATCTTTCAGCGCCACAATCGAATCGATCGTCGAGCCTTTAGGCACCACGATGGACTGCTCGGCTGGGAAATACGGTGCGGAGAAATCGACCATTTGCTTACGTTTGTCGGTAATCGTGATACCGGAAATGATAATGTCGCGGTCGCCGGAGTTAAGGGTCGCGAAGATCCCTTCCCACGGCGTATTGATCAGCTTGATATTAAAATTCTCCGCCTTGGCGATCGCTTTAATAATATCAATATCAAAGCCTTCCAGCTCTTTCTGCGCATTTTCAAATTCAAAGGGACGATAGGTTCCGCCAGAACCTACAACGTAAGTAGGTTCCGCAGCGAAGGCGCTGGTGGGGAGTACGGTAGTGGATAGTGCGGTAGTGAAGAGCGCACCAACGAATAACAATTTTTTGAACATGGTTTTCTCCTGGTTTAAATGTAAAATTTTCTTTTTTTATGCACTTTGTATGCATAAAAATACACAGATAGCATTAATGGTTCAACTGACGTTTTTCCTATGGACGGTTTTAGCCAGGCAGATGCTATGCGCTTGCGTCTTTTGATGAATAGAAAGTACGAGAGGATGAATGGACGACGTGAGTGTGGCGCGGGCGCGCGTTTGGCGTGCTCTTCTGCCCGAAATATCCCCATTTGGGCACGCGGCAGGGTGAATATCGCCTCCCACTGCCGGACACAGTGGAGTCGAAACAAAAGTTATGGGATGATTAGACGGTTTTTCAGGGGGCGGGATGGGAAAGCTTACGCTGTTATTATTGATATTGCTTGGCTGGCTTCAGTACTCACTGTGGCTGGGCAAGAATGGCATTCATGATTATGTTCGGGTGAAAGATGATGTTGTTGTCCAGCAGGGGAACAATGCCAAATTAAAAGACCGTAACGAACAGCTGTTTGCTGAAATTGACGACCTCAATGGCGGACAGGAAGCGATTGAAGAGCGTGCACGCAATGAGCTGGGGATGATTAAACCCGGTGAAAGCTTCTATCGTCTGGTGCCAGAATCGAACCATCGTAACGCGAATACGACGTCATCTAATAACGCTCCATCCAACAACACACAACGTTGACGCATGCAGACACCACGCCTTTCCCCGCCTGACATTGTTGCCGTTTTACCCGCTGCGGGTAACGGCAGCCGGATGCAAAACGATCGTCCTAAGCAGTATCTGACGATTGGCAATGATGCGACCGGCCATAAAACCATTCTTGAACATACCATCGACGCGCTTTTACGCCATTCACGCGTGCAGCGTGTCGTCGTCGTTATCAGTCCTGATGACGCATTCTTTCATACCCTGGCGATTGCCAACGATCCCCGTATTTGTGCCGTGACGGGCGGGCAGCAGCGTGCGGATTCCGTGCTGGCTGGGCTGTCCGCCGTTGCCGATAGCGCATGGGCGTTAGTGCATGACGCGGCGCGTCCGTGTCTGCATCAGGACGATCTGACGCGCCTGCTGGCGATTGTTGAGCAGAGTGACGTTGGTGGAATTCTGGCAGCGCCGGTTCGTGATACCATGAAGCGCGGCACGGACGGCTTTATCGATAGCACGGTAGAACGTAACGATTTATGGCATGCGCTGACGCCGCAGCTTTTTCCTGCGGCGCTGTTGAAACAGTGCCTGCAACGGGCGATTCAGGATGGTGTTGCCGTCACAGATGAAGCCTCTGCGTTGGAATACTGTGGCTATCGCCCGCAAATTATCAGCGGACGTTCAGATAATATCAAAGTCACTCGTCCAGAGGATTTGGCATTAGCCGAATTCTATTTAACCAGTTTGCAGTAACCTCATTTTATTCGCTAAATTTATTCGTTAAATACAGATAAGGAGAACGCGCGATGCGTATCGGTCACGGTTTTGATGTCCATAAGTTCGGTGGAGAAGGTCCGCTGGTGATCGGTGGCGTGCGAATTCCTTATACTCAAGGCCTGCTGGCGCATTCCGATGGGGATGTGGTGCTGCATGCGGTGACCGATGCCCTGTTGGGGGCCGCCGCGCTGGGTGACATTGGCAAGCTGTTTCCTGATACCGATCCGGCCTTTAAAGGCGCGGACAGCCGTGGCCTGCTGCGTGAAGCCTGGCGTCGTATCAATGAAAAAGGCTACCAGTTAGGCAATCTGGACGTCACGATTATTGCGCAGGCGCCGAAAATGGCACCGCATATCCCGCAAATGCGCGTGAATCTGGCGGAAGATTTGCAGTGCCATATGGACGACGTCAATGTGAAAGCGACCACAACAGAACAGTTGGGCTTTACTGGTCGCGGCGAAGGCATTGCCTGCGAAGCCGTTGCGCTGCTGGTGAAAAAAGGAACGGGCGAAATTGTTGCGTGGTAAGCGATAGTCTTATCAGTCATAGAAAGTTAACAGTATAAAAAACAATGTCGTGGCCGTGCGTCATCCGGTCATGCACTTTGTAGGATAACGATGGAAAATAACGAACAACTCGTCTGGTTGCACGGTGAACCACAGGCTACTGGCTCATTGAAATCCACTGCTGAAGATTTCCTGGTGGTGGAAGATCTGGGGTTTCAGCCAGATGGTGACGGTGAGCAGGTATTGGTGCGCGTGCGCAAACGCGGTTGCAATACGCAATTTGTGGCCGAGATGCTGGCGAAATTTGTTCGTCTACCGCTGCGTGCCGTTAGCTATGCGGGCCTGAAAGATCGTCATGCTGTCACCGAACAGTGGTTCTGCCTGCACATGCCGGGAAAAGAGACGCCTGATTTCTCCTCGCTGGCGCTTGAAGGCTGTGATGTGCTTGAGGTGACTCGCCATCGTCGCAAGCTGCGGATTGGTACGCTGCGAGGTAACCATTTTACGCTGGTGCTGCGTCAGGTTAGCGACCGAAACGAGGTCGACGCGCGTTTGGCGCTGATCGCCGCGAACGGCGCACCTAATTATTTCGGCAGCCAGCGTTTCGGGCGCAACGGAAATAATCTTGAGCAGGCTCGTCTTTGGGCGAATAACGAAATTCGGGTAAAAGAACGCAGTAAGCGGAGTTTTTATCTTTCCGCCAGCCGCAGTGCGATGTTTAATCAGGTTGCCAGTGCACGACTCGCGGAGCAGAAGGCGAAAACGGTCTTGTGTGGTGATGCATTGCAGCTAACAGGGCGCGGCAGCTGGTTTGTTGCTAAGCCTGATGAATTAGACGTTTTACAGACGCGCCTTGATGCGGGCGAACTCCAGATTACCGCGCCGCTGCCTGGTGATGGTGAACTGGGCACGCAGGATGACGCGCGGGTATTTGAAGAACAGGCTTTGCTCGGACAAGACACGCTGTGGTCTTTGATTAAGCGTGAGCGGGTCGAACCTGCCCGGCGTGCGGTGCTGCTGTATCCGCAGCAGATGCATTGGGAATGGCAGGACGATGCGACCGTGGAAGTGAAGTTTTGGCTACCTGCGGGCAGTTTTGCGACCAGCGTGGTGCGTGAATTGCTGCATTCACAGCAGGATACCGATCTCGGTGCCTGATGTACTGCGATACGTTTTTTGCAGAAAATAGTTGAAAACAATAATGCTGGCAACCGTGCGATAGCGGCGGTTAGCTTACCCCTGTGCGGGAAAATTGCTGTATTGGTGACGAGGTTAACCAGAACTGAGGTCGGCGGGGAATGGTAAACAAGCGTATAGAAACGTTGTTGGCGCAGCTGCGCCAGCAGGGCATTCAGGACGAGCGTCTGCTGAAGGCGATAGAAGCCGTACCCAGAGAACGTTTTGTTGATGAGGCTTTTGAGCATAAAGCGTATGAAAATACCGCTCTGCCTATTGGTTCCGGCCAGACGATTTCGCAGCCCTATATCGTTGCGAAGATGACGGAGCTGCTCAGCCTGACGCCCGAATCCCGCGTGCTGGAGATTGGCACTGGGTCGGGTTATCAAACGGCAATTCTGGCGCATTTGGTGCGGCACGTTTGCTCGGTTGAGCGCATCAAAGGGCTGCAATGGCAGGCTAAACGTCGCTTAAAGCAGCTTGATCTGCATAATGTTTCTACCCGTCATGGCGATGGGTGGCAGGGCTGGGCGTCGCGCGGGCCGTTTGATGCCATCATCGTCACTGCTGCACCGCCGGAAATTCCCCGAGCGCTGATGGAACAGCTTGATGAAGGCGGCGTGATGGTGTTGCCTGTTGGTGAACAGTCACAATACTTACAAATTGTTCAACGCCATGCTGGCGAATTTATTATTCAAACGGTTGAAGCTGTTCGGTTTGTTCCTCTGGTCAAAGGGGAATTAGCCTGATACCGTGGCGTTGGTACGTATTTGTTGTTAAGTCTTTAAAATTTCAACACAACTGTTTTATAGTGCGAACTTGTTGATATTGTTAGCATCTAATCATCGTGGTGCCTTTCTCGTTTTGCTTATGCGCCAGCGATGGTGAAGTAGCGATCTTTCTCGTTCCAACTAACGAATAAATCACCGGATACCGGTTACGCTACAATCACTTACGCTAAGGGCTGTTGAGCTACAACCCGTTAAGCGTAGAGCAGATGCGAGGCAGACATGTCCGAATTGAGTTCTGAGTATTACTGTTTTTTGAATGTTATCGACACTTTTTTGAACGCTATAGTTATAGGGGAGTAAGGCGCATGGGAAGCCGAATGATGAATTTGCGTCACATTGCTGCTTGTACGGTGATTGTCTTAGGATTGGCGGGATGTACCAACAATAATTCCAAATCCGCACCGATCAGCAGCGTTGACGGAAATACGGGCAACCGAGGGGGAATGTTATCTGCGCCACCATCACGCATTTCAACGGCGGGTGAAAGCGTTGCAACAACGTCCGACGGACGAATTGTTTACAACCGCAGCTACGGCAATATTCCGAAAGGCAGCTACAGCGGCGGCAATGCCTACACAGTTAAACGGGGCGATACCCTGTTTTATATCGCGTGGATTACCGGTAATGACTACCGGGATCTGGCGCAACGCAACAATATTCCTGAGCCATACAGCCTGAATGTGGGGCAATCACTGAATTTAGGCAGCGGATCTGGCAACAACGCGTCGGGCGGTGGCCTGACGAGCGGTGGTGGAATGTTGGCAACAACCGATGCCACCCGAGGTGGTATACCTACGCCGCCATCAAGTGCGCAAATACAAACTACATCGGTTGATTCTCAGTCAACTAATGCGTATTCTGGTAATCAGGGTAAACAGAATGTAGGTAAGATGTTACCTACGACAGGGGCACCAACAACCGCTCCTGTTTCCGCACCAGCGGCTGTTGCCAGCAGCAATACGGCTGCTGTTGGCAGTTGGCGTTGGCCTACCGATGGGAAAGTCATAGATAGTTTCTCCGCTTCTGAGGGGGGAAATAAAGGGATTGATATCGCCGGCTCACGTGGGCAACCGATCACCGCAACCGCCAGTGGGCGCGTGGTGTACGCGGGTAATGCGCTACGTGGTTACGGAAATCTGATAATCATCAAACATAATGATGACTACCTCAGTGCCTATGCCCATAACGATACGATGCTAGTCCGTGAGCAACAAGACGTCACGGCAGGACAAAAAATCGCTACGATGGGCAGTACGGGCACCAGCTCAGTTCGCTTGCACTTTGAAATTCGTTACAAGGGGAAATCCGTAAACCCGCTGCGTTTTCTGCCGCAGCGATAAATCGGGCAGAGTATTTCGGTATTCTGCCAAGGGATCACGGGTAGGAGCCACTTATGAGCCAAAGTACGCTGAAAGTTAACGAGTTACATGAAGATACCGATTTCGAAGAAAATGGACTTGACGTTTTTGACGATAAAGCGCTGGCAGAGGAAGATACCAATGATAATGACTCGGCGGAAGACGAGCTGTTATCGCAAGGGGTCCCACAGCGTGTCCTTGACGCAACACAGCTCTATTTAGGAGAGATCGGCTATTCGCCGCTTTTAACCGCAGAAGAAGAAGTTTATTTTGCCCGACGCGCGTTGCGTGGCGATGTCCCATCGCGCCGACGGATGATCGAGAGTAACCTGCGGCTGGTGGTGAAAATTGCCCGCCGATACAACAATCGTGGTCTGGCGCTGCTGGACCTGATTGAAGAGGGGAACCTCGGCCTGATCCGTGCGGTTGAAAAATTCGATCCAGAAAGAGGATTCCGTTTTTCAACCTACGCAACTTGGTGGATTCGACAGACGATAGAACGGGCGATCATGAATCAAACCCGCACCATCCGTTTGCCGATTCACATTGTCAAAGAACTCAACGTTTATCTGCGCACTGCGCGCGAACTGTCTCATAAACTGGATCACGAGCCGAGTGCGGAAGAAATCGCCGAACAGCTTGATAAACCTGTTGATGACGTCAACCGCATGCTGCGCCTGAATGAACGTATTACTTCCGTCGATACCCCGCTGGGTGGCGATTCGGAAAAAGCGCTGCTGGATATTCTGGCAGACGAAAAAGATAACGGACCTGAAGACACCACTCAGGATAACGATATGAAGCAGAATATCGTTAAATGGTTGTTTGAGCTTAATGCCAAACAGCGTGAGGTGTTGGCGCGTCGTTTCGGCCTGCTAGGGTACGAAGCGGCTACGCTGGAAGATGTGGGTCGTGAAATCGGCTTAACGCGTGAACGTGTTCGCCAGATTCAGGTTGAAGGCTTACGCCGCCTGCGGGAAATTTTGCAGGTTCAGGGGTTGAGCATTGAAGAACTGTTTCGTGAATAATTCGTGACGCGTTACTGATGTCTTGAAATAAAAAATGGTGGGGAGACCCACCATTTTTTTATGTCTGTATTCGCCCTTTCGCGTGAAAGGGCGGTCCGACAGCGATTAGCGTACGATATTCGCCAGCAGGAAATCGATGATTTCGCTGGTTTTAATCATTTGCTTTTCACCGACTCGACGGTTCTTATATTCAATCTCTTCGCTATCCAGATTGCGATCGCCAATGACGATGGTATGCGGCACACCAATCAACTCCATATCGGCGAACATCACGCCTGGACGCTCTTTACGGTCATCCAGCAGAACTTCAATGCCTTTAGCGCGCAGCTGCTGGTAGATATCCTCAGCCACTTCCTTCACGCGGAAAGACTTGTGCATGTTCATTGGCAGAATAGCAACGTGGAAAGGTGCAATCGCGTCTGGCCAGATGATGCCGCGTTCGTCATGGTTTTGCTCAATCGCCGCTGCGACAACGCGCGTCACCCCAATACCGTAGCAACCCATCGTCAGCGTCTGGTTACGGCCGTCTTCACCTTGAACCGTCGCTTTTAGCGCTTCGGAATACTTGCTGCCCAGTTGGAAAATATGGCCCACTTCGATACCGCGTTTAATTTGCAGCGTGCCTTTACCGTCTGGACTGATGTCGCCTTCAACTACGTTACGGATATCTGCAACCTGCGGCAGCGTAACGTCACGTTCCCAGTTGATACCAAAATAGTGTTTGCCATCAATGTTCGCGCCAGCGCTGAAATCGCTCATCGCCGCAACGGTACGATCGACAACAACAGGAATCGACAACTTGACTGGGCCAAGTGAACCTGGACCTGCACCGATAGTTGCACGAATTTCTTCTTCCGTTGCGAATGTCAGTGGGCTGGCTACTTGAGCAATTTTCTCCGCTTTGATTTCATTCAGTTCGTGATCGCCGCGAACCAGCAGGGCAACCAGTTTATGGCCGCTTTCTTCCGTTGCTTTAACCAGCAGCGTCTTCACGGTTTTTTCTACTGGCAACGTAAACTGCTCAACCAACTCGGCGATGGTCTTGGCATTTGGCGTATCAACCAGACGCAACTCTTCCGTCGCTTCAGCGCGGCCTAACTTCGGCGCGACAGCTTCTGCCAGTTCAATGTTTGCCGCGTAGTCGGATTCCGTTGAGAAAACGATATCGTCTTCGCCGCTGGTCGCTAGCACCTGAAACTCATGGGAGGCATTGCCACCGATAGAACCGGTATCCGCCTGAACGGCTCTGAAATCCAGATCCATGCGGCTGAAAATCTGGCTGTAAGCGGCGTACATCGCGTCGTAAGTGACCTGCAATGATTCCTGCGAGGTATGGAAAGAGTAGGCGTCTTTCATCAGGAATTCACGTGAGCGCATGACGCCAAAACGTGGGCGCACTTCATCGCGGAATTTGGTTTGAATCTGGAAGAAATTCAGCGGCAGCTGTTTATAAGAGCTAATTTCATTACGAATCAGATCGGTAATCACTTCTTCGTGTGTTGGGCCGAGCACAAATGGGCGCTCACCACGATCGACAAAGCGCAGCAGTTCCGGGCCATATTGATCCCAACGTCCACTTTCCACCCATAAATCGGCAGGCTGAACAACGGGCATGGACACTTCAATCGCGCCAGCGTTGTTCATCTCTTCGCGCACGATATTTTCAACTTTTCTCAAAACACGTAAACCGGTCGGCAACCAGGTGTAAAGACCTGAGGCCAGTTTACGAATCATTCCTGCCCGGAGCATCAACTGATGGCTGATGACTTCTGCATCGGCTGGTGTCTCCTTGAGTGTGGAGAGCATGTATTGGCTAGTACGCATGGGGTTTTAGTTCCGTTAGAACGACAAGTAGCATAGGGCTGCCGCGCAGCCGAAGGCACATAAAAAGTGGCTTAGTTTACCAGCGTGGGCGACGTGTCAAAAGAGAGCAGGGACAATTTTAGAATATATTGCTGCGGTTAATGTATTAACACGTATGTGACGGGTCGAGACTTAACACTTCGGTTTGTTCTTCGCTGACGCGCCAACGCACATTGAATTCCAATAGTAAAACGGCGTATTCCCGTGTAGTGCTTTCCCCTTTACGGTAGGCGGGGCGCGGATCCTGTGCCAAAACCTGAGAGATAAAGCGTTTTAACTGGGGATATTTCTTTTGGTGTTCTGCGATCTGGCTTTCCGCAAGAGGGGAGAAAGCGACGGGCATCGCGGCATCGGGTGCCATTTGGGCAAAGCCCGCTCGTGCTTGAGGATGGCTTTCTGCAAAGGGTAGGTAAGGTTTGATATCGATGACCGGTGTGCCATCAACCAGATCGAGACTGCCTAAGTCGAGCGTAATCGCATCGCCTTTTGCTCGGATGCCTTTTAATTCAACCAGCGACATGCCAACAGGATTGGGACGGAAGGTGGAACGCGTAGCGAAAACGCCCGTACGTGTATTTCCTCCCAGACGCGGTGGTCGAACTGTCGGACGCCAGCCGCCTTCCATCGTTTGATGAAAAATGAACACTATCCAAATATGGCTGAAATCTTCCAGCCCCCGCACACAGTCTGCCTGATTGTACGGCGGTAATAGCTGAAGCTCTCCGCCTCCGTCTTCAATCAGACCCGGCTGCCGCGGAATGGCAAACTTTTCTTTATACGGTGAGCGGATAATCCCGATCTGATTGAAAACAAATTGACTCATTGTGCAGAAACTTTCAGCGCGGTGCCTTGGCAAACGACCTGGCTGTAGCAACCCGCTACACCGCTGACGGTTTGGCATTCATGCAGTAAAACCGCATTAGCTTTCATTGCCGTAGCGCGGTTTTGCATTCTTTTACGCGCATTTGCCGCGTTAGGGGGAGAGTCCTGAGCGCTGACCTGACATGAGGAGCCTGAAACTTCGCCCATATCACGGAAAGGTTTACCGACTAATTCTTCTGCACTTTTATATAACACCGCTGGCGTCGGGCGAGCCACAGGCTTCGGTTTAGGCGCAGGTTCTACAGTTTTGGTTTCAATCGCGGGTTGAGGTGCCGGTGCCGGTGGCTTCTGAAATAAAGAACAGCCTGTCAGCGACATGGCCAACAATATAAAGGGAACAGCACGCATTAAGGATTCCTCTGCTTTTTCTCAAAGAGCGGGTATTGAAGCAAGCAATTGCACAAATAACAAGACGGGCCATAGCCCGTCTTACAGATATCTTTTAATTAAACGCGTTAGGATGGGATTACCAGCCTTTCACTGCGCCGCCATTAAAGATTTTATTTGCTGCGTCATTCACTTCATCAGACTGATAAGCCTGAACGAATTTCTTCACGTTTTCAGCGTCTTTGTTGTCTTCGCGTGAAACCAACAGGTTTACATACGGAGAGTCTTTCTCTTCAACAAACAGGCCATCTTTGGTTGGCGTCAGGTTAATCTGGCTAGCGTAAGTGGTGTTGATTACAGCCAGCGCGATTTGTGCGTCATCTAAAGAACGTGGCAGCTGTGGTGCTTCCAGCTCAACCAGTTTGATGTTTTTCGGGTTTTCAGTCACATCCAGTACGGTTGGCAGCAGACCAACGTTGTCTTTCAGTTTAATCAAGCCGACTTTTTGCAGCAGCAGCAGAGAACGGCCCAGGTTGGTTGGATCGTTTGGCAGCGCAACTTGAGCACCATCTTGCAGCTCATTCAGCGATTTGATTTTTTTGGAGTAACCCGCGATTGGGTAAACAAAGCTATTGCCGACAGAAACCAGTTTATAACCACGATCTTTGATCTGCTGATCCAGATAAGGTTTGTGCTGGAAGGCATTCAGGTCGATGTCGCCTTTGCTCAGAGCTTCATTTGGCAAAACGTAGTCGTTGAATGTGACCAATTCAACGTCCAGGCCGTATTTGTCTTTCGCCACTTTCTGTGCGACTTCCGCCACTTGCTGCTCTGCACCAACAATAACGCCGACTTTAATATGATTAGGATTCTTTTCTTCCTGACCACATCCCGCTAGCGCCAGAGCACCAATAAGTGCGCCAATGGTCGCAATAGATTTCAGTTTAATCGCCATATCCTTACCCCTAATTAATTATTCTCTTGGCAGATGCCTGTATGGCAAATGCGTATTGTGATGACTACTTGTGTGTGACAGCTTTTACTGCCCTGTCGCCGCAGAATTGAATCAGGTAAACCAAAACAACCAGTAATATTAATACCGTATTCATGACCGTCGCGTTATAACCAATATAACCATACTGATAACCAATTTGACCTAAGCCGCCTGCGCCCACGGCTCCACCCATAGCAGAATAGCCTACGAGTGTGATTAGCGTGATAGTTGCGGCATTAATGAGTCCTGGTAATGCTTCCGGCAGTAATATTTTTCTGATGATTTGCATTGGCGTTGCACCCATCGCACGAGCGGCTTCGATCAGGCCGGTAGGAATTTCAAGCAGCGCATTTTCCACCATGCGGGCAATAAACGGCGCTGCACCTACGGTGAGGGGAACGATAGCCGCTTGCAGACCAATCGAGGTTCCGACAATGATGCGGGTAAAAGGAATCATCCACACCAGCAAAATAATGAATGGAATCGAGCGGAAGATGTTTACCAGTGCAGAAACGGTTCGGTAGAGTTTTGGGTTGGCGATGATTTGCCCCGGACGTGTGGTATACAACAAAACGCCTACGGGTAAGCCAAGCACAAAGCCAAAGAAACCAGAAACGAACGTCATCGCGACGGTTTCCCATACTCCCTTAGCCATTAACCACATCATTGCTTCAGACATAACCCAGAACCTCAATTGTAACGTGACTTTCCTGCAGAAATTGGATTGCGGCTTTGATATCCGCATCGTTGCCGTGCATTTCTGCCAGCATGATGCCGAACTTAACACCACCGGCATAATCCATCTGGGCGCTGATAATGTTGTTGTTGACGTTAAAGCGTCGAGCAACCTCGGACAGCAGCGGAGCATCCACCGATTTACCCGTAAACTCCATTCGTAATAACGGTGTGGAATCCGGACGAGAGTCAGGTGACAGACGAGTGAGGTAATCGTCTGGGATGTCCAGGTGTAACGTTGACTGAATGAATTTCTGCGCCAGCGGCGTTTTCGGGTGTGAGAAGACTTCGCTTACGGTGTCCTGCTCAATGAGTCGCCCGTCGCTAATCACCGCAACCTGATCGCAAATGCGTTTCACCACGTCCATCTCATGGGTAATAAGAAGGATGGTTAGACCGAGGCGGCGATTGATGTCTTTCAGTAACTCAAGAATTGAACGGGTTGTTGCAGGATCCAAGGCGCTGGTCGCTTCGTCACACAGCAGAACTTTAGGATTGCTAGCCAGCGCACGGGCAATGGCGACGCGCTGCTTTTGTCCGCCGGACAAATTGGCCGGGTAGACATCATGTTTATCTGCCAGGCCAACCAACTCCAACAACTCATTGACTCGTTTGGTTATGTCGGCTTTCGGCGTGTTATCCAATTCCAGCGGTAGTGATATGTTGCCAAACACGGTGCGCGAAGCGAGCAGGTTGAAGTGTTGGAAAATCATGCCGATTTGGCGGCGTGCACGCGTCAACTGGCTATCTGACAGCTTAGTCAACTCTTGCCCATCGACCAGCACTTTCCCTTCTGTCGGACGTTCCAATAAATTGACGCAGCGGATTAGTGTACTTTTACCTGCGCCTGATGCGCCGATAACGCCATAAATTTGCCCGGTGGGAACATGAAGGCTGACATCAGCAAGCGCGGTAATTGTTCGCCCGTTTTGCTGAAAAACCTTAGTAATATTAGAAAGTTCAATCATATGTTTTTTATCGTGAGTGCCTATGGCTGGATAAATCAGTTTCTGAATTAACAGAATATGAAACGGATGTTAGGGCGTCTAGACGTCTAAGTCAATCGGGATTGTCATGGCTCTGCATTCTCCCTATGCGTGAAAACATGCGATACTACTGCGTAATTTAGGCATTCAGGAGCAAAGTCAGTGGCACAAAGCGTTCCAGCAGTTTTTCTTGATCGTGACGGCACGATCAATGTCGATCACGGTTATGTTCATGACATTGACCATTTTCAATTTATTGATGGCGTCATCGATGCCATGCGTGAGTTGAAAAGCATGGGGTTCGCGCTGGTTGTGGTGACGAATCAGTCCGGTATCGCCCGCGGTAAGTTTACAGAAGATCAGTTTATGCAACTGACGGAGTGGATGGACTGGTCACTGGCCGATCGTGGTGTTGATCTGGATGGCATCTATTTTTGTCCGCATCACCCTGAAGCTGGAGAAGGTGAGTATCGCCAGAGCTGTGATTGTCGTAAGCCTGAGCCTGGTATGCTGCTTTCCGCACAGCGTGAGCTGAACATTGATATGGCGGCTTCCTATATGGTGGGAGACAAATTAGAGGATATTCAGGCTGCAATTGGCGCTGGTATAGGAAAAAAACTGCTGGTTCGTACTGGTAAACCCGTCACTGAGCAAGGCGAAGCACTGGCCGATGGTGTGCTGGAAAGCCTCGCAGACCTGCCAAAATGGATAAAAACGCGCAGTTAACAAGCGGAACGAATGAAAGATGCGCAAACAGAAAAAACTTTACGAGATTTGCTTGCGCTTCTGAATCGGCTCCCTATAATGCGCCTCCATCGACACGGCGCTGTGAACACACAACCGGGTCGATAAAGAAAGAGAAAACACTTTAAAATAAGCGTTGACTCTGAAGGTGAATAGCGTAATATACGCCACCTCGCGAAGTGGTTAAGACCACAACGCACTGCTCTTTAACAATTTAATCAGACAATCTGTGTGGGCACTCACAAGACCGTATCTTAACGATATAAAAAAGTCTTGAAGAGTGAACAACAGTAAATTCATTACGAATAAATAGTTTTAATTCTTTGAGCATCGCTGACGAGTTCAGCAAATCAAACAAATCTTAAATTGAAGAGTTTGATCATGGCTCAGATTGAACGCTGGCGGCAGGCCTAACACATGCAAGTCGAGCGGTAGCACGGGGGAGCTTGCTCCCTGGGTGACGAGCGGCGGACGGGTGAGTAATGTCTGGGAAACTGCCTGATGGAGGGGGATAACTACTGGAAACGGTAGCTAATACCGCATAACCTCGCAAGAGCAAAGAGGGGGACCTTCGGGCCTCTCGCCATCAGATGTGCCCAGATGGGATTAGCTAGTAGGTGAGGTAATGGCTCACCTAGGCGACGATCCCTAGCTGGTCTGAGAGGATGACCAGCCACACTGGAACTGAGACACGGTCCAGACTCCTACGGGAGGCAGCAGTGGGGAATATTGCACAATGGGCGCAAGCCTGATGCAGCCATGCCGCGTGTGTGAAGAAGGCCTTCGGGTTGTAAAGCACTTTCAGCGGGGAGGAAGGCGGTGAGGTTAATAACCTTACCGATTGACGTTACCCGCAGAAGAAGCACCGGCTAACTCCGTGCCAGCAGCCGCGGTAATACGGAGGGTGCAAGCGTTAATCGGAATGACTGGGCGTAAAGCGCACGCAGGCGGTCTGTTAAGT